>JAUNXZ010000072.1 GCA_030539515.1 Thermoplasmata archaeon | reverse complement strand
CATGCACGTGGGAGAGTCTAATGACAAGGGAGACAAGGGCACCAGCGTTGGAATCCGCAGGAGCCTGCTTGATCTCGATGAATTGTCGCCGACAGACGACATCTATGCCGACGCGCATAAGATCATCGATGCCTGCCAGGGTGCGGCATACAAGGCAGTGAACATCGCACTCATACATCGCAACTGGTTGCTGGGGAGACGCATCGCTATGGAGGAGCTCCATGGAGGCGGAGAGAACTACGGCAAAAGTGTGATGAAAAGCCTGTCCACCGGCCTCAGGAGGGATTATGGGGACGGGTACTCGGAACGCAACCTGTACTCCTACGTCTGATTTTACAAGACCTTTCCAGACATCTTGAACTCACTGAGTTCAAAATCTCCCATGCTCACCTGGACACACTATCGCTCCCTCCTCCGTGTCCCGGACAAAGCAGCCAGGGAATGGTATCTGAACGAAGCCGTGGAGAACTCATGGAGCGTCAGAACTCTCGACAGGAACATCGGCACCCAGTATTACTATAGAATACTGAAAACCCCCGATCCAGAGGCCGTGAAGGCAGAAATGATGGAGAAGACCGCCGAATACCGCAGAGACAAGCTGGAATTCATCAGGAATCCCGTGGTGGCCGAGTTCTTCGGCATGTCCCCCGACATAAAGTACCTGGAATCGGACCTGGAGTCAGCAATCATCGACAACATCCAGAAGTTCCTCTTGGAGCTTGGCCGGGGGTTCGCATTCGTCACCCGCCAGAAGCTCATCCGCACTGACACGACGGACTACTTCATCGACCTGGTGTTCTACAACTTCGAGCTGGACTGCTTCGTACTGATCGACCTGAAGACAGGGAGGCTGGAGCACCAGGACGTCGGACAGATGGATATGTATGTCAGGATGTACGACGAGGTTGTCCTACCCAAGGGAAAGAATCCCACACTGGGGATCATCCTGTGCAGTGAGACCAGTCAGGACGTTGTCCACTATTCAGTGCTCAACGACAAGGATCAGCTGTTCACGGCGAAGTACCTCCTCCATCTTCCATCCGAGGAGGAGCTTCGCGAGGAGATCGAGATCCAGAAGGCGATATACTACTCCGAGCATCCAGAAGATGTCTGATGTGTGGGAGTTCACTAAACCTCGAGAAAAAGTTGAGTTTTGCGTCCAAGCCGTTTTGCAAGATTCCATTTATCCTGAACGACCCACCAGCCTCAAATCTCAGAGAGCTCAAAATAATCCGAATGTCGAATTCACGTATATAAAGGCAAACCAGCAGAAACCTGCATCGCCAGACTTAGCCAGACATCTGGAAAAGTTCCCTCGGCGTGCTTTATCAGAAAGCTGATAAAGCTGATAAAGCTCGCAGCGGCCTGATGCGGATGTCACCGCAGACGGAGACCTTCCCGCCTGCGACCGCGAGGCATCCGACGACCCCAGGGATCGAGCGTATCCTCTCCGCCGACTCCCCCAAATCCGCTCCGGAACCGGCCATGTTCCCGAGCGCCGTGGCGCAGGCGTCCGCGAGCGCGACGTCTTCTGCAACGACTGTGCACACGTCGCTTCCGCCAAGCGACACGGAGTGCCCCACCCTCGCGGACGAGGAGCACACGCCCACGATGCCGTCCGTCGGGCCGACGGATATGGCGAACGCCGGCATCCCGGGATCCCCCGTTCCGATCCCTACAGAGATCTCGCGGTCCGACAGCACGGCGACGTCCCCTCCGTTGTCCGCTATCGCGTACGCGCAGCCGGCTTCGCGCATCGCCTCGACGACATGTGATGCGATCGCGCCGGCGACCGCCGCCATGGGACCGACCGACGCCGCGACGGAGGCTTCGCACATCGACCTCACGACGGGGTGGTCCCCCGGCGACGCCGGGTACGGGGAGTACGTCGTCCCGAAGAACGGGTCCTCCGCGATCCTCGATTCCACGGCCCGCCGGGCCTCGGCCGCGGCGGGCTCCGCCAGACGGAGGAAGCGGGCGTCGGCGGTGACGTCGACGCAGGTCTCCCCCATCACGATGCGGACGGTCTCAACCATGCAGGGCTCCCATGAACCTGTCCCTGATCTCCGCCGCCGTCATGACGATGTTCGGCGACGCGGAGTTGCCGGGGCGGATCGGGACCTGCACGAACCTCATGGCCTCGCGTCCGGCCATAGCCCCGCGGATCCCCTCGGGCGTGTCGGCGCAGCGGACATCCCCGAGTCCGTACGCCGAAGCGACGGAGCCCATGTCCACGTCGAGGTACGACTGGTTCATCTGGTTGCCCGTGGACCCGAATGTCCCGTTGTCCATGCAGACGACGGTCAGGTTGTCCGGGCGCTCGGACGAGAGCACCGGGAACACGGATGAGCCCAGCAGGCTCCCGTCGCCGTCTATGACTGTCACGCGGCGGTCGGACGCCAGCGCCATCCCCAGCCCGATGGGCGTTGCCTGGGTGTAGCTGCCGAGCATGTAGAAGTTCAGCGGGCGGTCGCGGGAGGCGAAGGTCTCCTTCGACGGGACGCCGATGTTGGACACCACGATCTCGTCGTCGCCTATCGAGCGCATGACCTCGCCGATGGCCTCCAGGCGGGTGAGCGTCGGCTCTCCGGAGTCCCTGGCGTAGTCCACCCTGACGGACCTCACGCGCGGCGGGTACGGGACGTCCAGGCGCTTGGCGTCCTCCCAGAGCTTCGGGTGGATGAGCACGACGGCCATCCTGCCCTGCGAGTACGCATCATCGATCGCGCGCCCGACCTCGGGGATGTCGTCCTTGGTCGAGACGTCGTAGCACAGGATGCCGTACACGTCGAGGAGCTGCGGGATCCTGGAGTTGAACGGGACCTGCGCCTCGATCTTCTCCCCGTCCACGCCCCTCCAGCTCGCCAGCACCACCAGAGGGAGCCTGTAGCAGTCCGTGAGGGACATCATGGCGTTCAGCATGTTCCCGAGCCCGGAGCTCTGGATGGACATCACCGGCTTCCCGCCGACGAGGTACGCGCCGGCGCAGATGCCGACCCCGTCCTCCTCGCGCGTCACGTCGACGACCCTCATCCTCTCGTGGACCAGGTCGGTGAAGCGCTTGTTCTTGTCGCAGGGGAGGCTGACGACCATGTCGACGCCGGCCGCCTCCAGCTGCTCTATGACGGATTCCTCATGCATCGAGGACACCCCTCAGCTCGTCCTCGGCGATGTCCGGGGAGATCCTGGCCGACGGGCGGACGGTGACCATCGAGAGCTCCTCGCGGGCCCTGTCCAGGCCGCCGCCGGTCATGTTCAGCAGTATGTGCTCGTCCGCGGAGACGGAACCGTCCTCCACGGACTTCATCAGCGAAGCCAGGGCCACGGAAGCCGCCGGGTCGGGGCGGGCGTTCTCGATGGACATCCACAGCTTCTCGGCCGAGCGGGCCTCGTCGTTGGTGACCTCGAGGAAGCTCCCTCCGCATGCGGTCATCGCGTCGAAGACGCCTCCGGCCATGGAGTAGGGAGGCTTCCTGTTGGTGAGCACGTCGGCGTACACCTGCGGGATGTCCCTGGCGGGGTCGCCGAGGTCCTCGTCGGAGATGGTCCTGCGTCCGGCGTTCCAGGCCTTGGCCATCGGCGTGAACGGGGCGTTCTGCGCCAGGTGGAGCTTCGGAAGGCGGTCTCCGTAGCGGCCGTCGCCTATCAGGCGCATGGAGGCCTCCCAGGCGGATATCCCGCCGGTGCCGCTCCCCACGGCCTGGAAGTAGCGGTCGGGGACGCGGCCCATGGACAGCGCACCTTCGAGCATCACGGTGCCCATGCCGTCCCTGCGGGCCACGTTCCTGGCCCCTCCCTCCGAGACGTAGCCTCCGAGCGCGACGATGCGGTCCGCAGTGCGGATGGCGTCGAAGTAGTCGCCGTCGACCGCGAGCAGCTTCGCGTTGCCGTTGTCCTCGGTGACGGAGATCCTGTCCTCGGCGCTCCTCGGCACCACGATGACGCAGCGGTTGCCGGTCTCGGACGCTATCTGCGCGAACGCCCTGGCGGTGTTCCCCGCGGAGGCGACCACGATGGTCCCTCCCCCGCAGTCCGCCAGGCGCGCGTAGGTGGGCAGCGCCTCCATCTCCTTGAACGTGCAGGACTTGACCTTCGCCCCGCGCTCCGGGTAGTACCCGGTGAAGGCGACGGTCAGGTTGCGGAGGCCCAGCTCCTTCGAGAGACCCTCGCTCCTGAACGCCACCGGGGCCGACTCCGTCGGTATGACGGAGCGCACCGGCAGCCAGTCGTGGAATTTGAACACCCCTCCGTGGGGCTTGACGTCCAGCGTTTTCGACGCGTACCTTGTCCTCAGCAGCCCGCTGTGCCCCGGCGTGCCGCAGCTCAGCGTGTACCTCTCCTCGACGACGGAACCGTCGTCCAGGCAGATCAGCTCGTAATCCCCCATGTCAGCACCTCAGCTTCCAATCCCCTGCGGACACCCTGTCCTTCAGGTCCTCGCAAATGCGCTCGGCGATCGCCCTCGACGACTGCCTCACGGTGATCGGCACATCCCCGCTCCAGAACCTCACCTTCCCGAGGTCGGCGGAGAACACATGCCCCACGCACGTCCCGACGCACATCCCGCACTGGATGCACAGGGACGCGTCGATGCCCTCGGACGGGCGCGCGCCGACGGGGCAGTTCGCATCCGCCCCGCACTCGGGGCAGTGCAGGCACTCCCCGAGATCCACGGATATGTCGCGGTCGGTCCCCCTCCAGACCTCGGAGTACCTCCCCTCGGCGACGGCCTTCCTGTCGCGGACGTCCGCCAGCGGGAGGGGCACGTCCTCGTCCAGTATCGACACGCGGTCCAGCGAGGCCGCGTCGGTGACCGGCATCGCCGCGGCCACGGACGTCAGGCACTCGGGGCCCTCGGACGTCCTGAAGCCGCCCATGTAGTCGGCCCTCATCAGGTGCATGTCCGCCTGTATCGACAGGTTGGGCTTCTCCGCTGAGCTCCTGGTCCCGGTGCCGAGCACCATGCCCGGGGCGCCGTTCAGCAGGACCATCGCGCCCGGGCGCAGGTAGTCGAGGCCGGGGTCGTTCTGGATCGGGTTGATCTCCCCGCCGCCGCTGACCGAGGCCTCGGACATCCCGCCCCTCATGGGCAGCGGCCCGGAGAATATCGTGTGATAATCGGAATCGGACCCGTTGGCGAAGCAGGTGTAGTTCCTGAACGCCCCGCGGGTCAGTATCATCCTGGCGAATGGGATCTCCCGCAGGGTCACATCCCTCTCGAAGACCTTCCCGTCCGCGTGCACGACGACGTGCACCGGCTTCCCCGCGACGAGGTCGCGGAACAGATGGCCGCCCCCGTAGGAGGCGTCCCTCCTGGCGGTGCCGTTCACGATGCAGTCCACCAGGCCCAGGGACTCGTTGGGGCACGGCCCCACGGACCCGGGCACGCCGTTGAGCGTTATCGAATCGGCGCGGGAGAACGCCCCCGGAGCGGCGGCGGGGATGTTGAACACCGCCATGGTGCCGGACATCACGCCCAGCGTCCCGCAGGTCACCACGTCCACCCCGTCAAGTCCGGGGCGGTTCCCCGCGCGCACCAGCTCCTTGAACTCCGCCGCGGTGTACACCCTCGCCTTCCCGGAATCGATCCTCGCCTGAACCTCGTCCATGCCCTTGCTCAAAGTATCACTATATCCTCTATGCGCACGTGGAGCCCCCACGGCTTGTTCAGAACCATGTTGACCAGGCCCGTGTGGGCGCGGTCCATCATGCAGAATCCCGGCAGGAACCTGTGCCTGACTCCGAAGCACGGTTCGCGGGACACGGGCACCGCCATGCCCTCGAACCCCAGCATGTGGTACATCTTCACGTCCTTGACCTCGCGGTCCCTGGAGTAGGCCGGGCCGACCACGTGGCCGGTTATCACGCCTGTCACGGGATCTGCGTCCAGCACGCGGATCACGTGCTGCACCGGGCATCCCGCGCCGGCCGGACGGCCGAGCACGATGTCGCCGGGGACGATCTCCATCCTCTCCACCAGGTCCGGCCTGAACGGCATGACGATCTTGCGGGCGGTCGGCTCCCCGGGCAGCGCCCTCATGACGAAGTCGTAGCTCTCGCCCAGCACGTCCTTCCCGGAGTAGCTCCTCTCGGGGACGTCCGGCCTCGTGACCCTCGGCACGCTGGCGTGGAACGGGCAGGACCAGACGTCGGCCTCCCCCGCCCTCAGCCTCTGCACGAACTCGTCGCAGGTCCCGGACCCGCAGGCGCCGCAGTTCCTCCCGGGCGGCACCCACTCAGTCGCCGTTGTAGATGCTGTCGGCATCGTCGATCCTCCTGATCACGCCGAAGTGGTTCTGCCAGCCGACGGTCTTCTTCCCGACGCATATGGTGCACACGCCCAGCGGCGGGACCCCGCGGAGGACGATGTCGTCCGGCGAGGTTATCGGCTGCACCGCATCCACGGTGCGAAACAGGTACTTCATCCCGGTCCCCTGGATGGCGTTGGTCTCGACGATGTCCATCGTCGGGGACACGCGGCGGATGCTCTCCCTGAAGACCTCCTTCTCCGCCTGGGAGATCAGATCGGTCTTGGTCACGACGCAGATGTCCGCCAGGGCGATCATGGGCGCCATCTTGAACGGCGTGTGGGTCCCGGACAGCGAGGACATGACGCACACCCCGAGCGCGTTGGTGAAGTAGGGGGTGCACCTGAGGCACAGCCCGGCGCTCTCCACTATGAGCACGGTGGCCCCGGAGTTCTCCGCCCACTCGAGGGCGTCGCGCATGATCATGATGCCCATGTGGTCCGGGCACATGTCGCCGGAGTACACCTTGCGCGCCGGGATCCCGAACTCCGCGTGGATCTCCTCGTCCTCGAACGCGGTGACGACGTCGATCTTCAGGTACGCGACGCTCTCCGTCAGCATGAGGTGGGAGATCATCTGCCTGGTGACCGAGGTCTTGCCGGCGCTCGGGGGGCCGGCGACCATTATGATCTTCAGCTTCAAGCGGTCCATCCCCCGATGACGTCGCCGACGCGTATCCTCTCGCGGAGAGCGGACAGCTCCCTGTCGATCTCGCCGACCCTCGCGAGGGCCTCGGCCTCGCGGCCGTCCGGGCGGATGACGTCCCTGACGGCCCCGCCGCCCATGACGATCCTCCTCTCCGACAGCATGGACACGTACGGGTCGTGCGTCACGAAGATGACGGCCTTCCTCAGGTCCTTCAGGTGCGAGATGACCGCCTCCTTGAAGATGCCGGCGTTCTCGATCTCGTCGAGCAGCAATACGGGGGCCTTGGAGATGAGCACCGCGTCGGCGATCATCAGCGACCTCGTCTGCCCGCCGGACAGGGCGGACATCCTGGCGCCGGCGACGATCTTCTCGCCGGTGAACTCGTTGGCCAGGGCGATGGTGTCCTCCACCACGTTCTCCGACAGGTTGTTCCTGGTGGCCACGTGCATCCTGAGGAACTCCTCGCACGTGAGGTCCGCGAGGCACTTCGTGTTCTGCGTGATCATGGCGATGGGCTTGCAGGCGGGGTCGCGGATGAACTCCTCCGGCGGCACCTCGCCGTTCACCAGCACCCTGCGGCCGGTGACGGTGTCCTCCTGGGCGAACACCTCGATGTCGTTGATGAAGGCGGTCTTGCCGGACCCGGTGGGTCCGACGATGGATATGGTGTCTCCCGGAGAGATGTCTATGGGCTCGAAGGTCTCGGGCGTTCCGTCTTTTTTCCTTCCAGGGTAAACCGTGATCGTGATCTCCTCTGAACTGGGGGGCATCCGTCCGTGATTCCGGAGGTTGGTTTTAACCCTATTCGGAAATCATTGTCTCAAAAGGTTAATCGTATAACTATCTGGACCCCTTTTGTGATATTCCTTTTCAGGAAAAACATCCCGTCGGGGACATCCGTCCACGCGTGCATCAACGTTATCAATGTTGGCGCCCATGGCCCCGTCATGGCAAAGAAGGATCTGATCTCCGTCTCGGACATGGAGGAGGAGTGGCCCGGCCTCGTCGACCTGGCCATAAAGCTGAAGGCAGAGCGCGGGAACCACGGGGCCCCCCTCAAGGGCAAGACCCTCGCTATGATCTTCGAGAAGCCCAGCACCCGCACCAGGATCTCGTTCGACGTCGCGATCACAGAGCTCGGCGGGCACGCCCTCTACATCGACGAGTCCAAGATGCAGCTCGGGGTCCACAGCGAGACGGTGGAGGACACCGCCCGCGTCATGAGCAGGTTCGTCCACGGCATCATGTACCGCG
>JAUNXZ010000003.1:25200-35365 GCA_030539515.1 Thermoplasmata archaeon | reverse complement strand
TCGTCGAACCCGGCGTCCATCATCTCACGGATGAGTTCGGTGTCCCTCCCCTCCACCTCGTCTAAAACCTCGCCGTTCAGCCTGCCGTCGGCGGCCCTGGCGGACGGGTCGGCTATCAGCTCCTGGATGTCGTACCCGAGGCATCCGGCCACGGACCCGCGCAGCGAGGGCACGTCTCCGTTGTCCAGCCTGGTCAGTGAGTACACGGACTCGGCCATGAGGTCGCCCTCCGGGGGCACCCCGAGGATGTGGAGACCGTCCTTGATCAGGTTGCCCTTGACCTCCACCACGTAGTCGTAGAGGTCGTCGATCCCCTCGGCGAACTCGGCGTCGGTGCACCCGGGATCCAGCTTCATGTCGCTGTAGAGCTCCATCCTTCCGACGATCTCCCTCAGCTTGGCGAGGATCATCGAGCGGGACTCGGCCTGCCCCTGGGTCCCGGCGTCCATGTACTTCTGTATGGCGCCCTCCAGCTCCAGGATCTCGTCGTAGCCGCCGGCGCGGGTCATCACCGGGATCATGTGATCGACGATTACAGCGGCGGCGCGCCTCTTGGCCTGTATCCCCTCGCCGGGGTTGCCTATCACGTACGGGTAGATGTCCGGTATCGAGTCCAGGACGTAGTCGGGGCAGCAGTCCCCCGAGAGCGCCACGGACTTCCCGGGGAGCCACTCCAGGGTCCCGTGGGTGCCCACGTGGATGACCGCCTGCGCTCCGAAGACATGTCTGAGCCAGCGGTAGTATCCGAGGTACTGGTGGGGCATCACCGTGTGCGGGTCGTGGTAGCTCTTCTGGATGTCCCTGCCGCGGTCCGGCTGGAATCCCACGAGCACGTTGCCGAACACGGCGCCGGGGATCATGATGCCGCCGTCGGCGGTGTAGAACTCGCCCGGCGGCTTCCCCCATCCGTCCTCGATCCTCGAGCGGGCGGCCTCCGAGAGTTGGAGATACCACCTGTTGTAGTCCTCCACGGACAGGATGTCCAGGGATCTACGGGCGACGTCCTCGTCCGAGAGCCAGTCCGTATCGTTGGTAAGGCCGGAGAGCAGGAGCTCGACCAGCTCCCTCGGGGTCTCCGGGATCGTGTCGCCGACGTCGTAGCCGTCGTCCCTCATCCTGTGCAGGACGTTCACAACGCTGGCGAACGTGTCCAATCCCGCCGCACCGCCGGCGTTGGCGGTCTTCGGCGGGTACATGTACAGGAGGACCGCGACCTTCCTGTCTGGATTCGCCGTGCGGCGCAGGCCGGCCCACATGCACGCGATGTCCGCCACGCGGTCGTCGCGGTCGTCCATCGCCACGTACACCCTGGAGCCGTCCGGCATCCTCTCGGTGGTGCACGAGGGCACCGTGATTATCTGACCGTCGAACTCCGGGTGGGCCACGTCGAACGCCACCTCCGACGGGGTGAGGCCGTTGATGTCCGCCCTCCACGTGGCGAGGTCCGCCATCGGCGTCATCGACTGGAGGACGGGGACCCCGTATGACGCGAAGAAGTTGTCATCGCTCACCTGCTCCCCGCATCCGGGGGTCGCGATGAGCGTCTGGGAGAAGCTCATGGTCTCGATGATCGCGTCGAGGACGGGCTTCCCGTCGCGGGTGAGGTGCTCCCTGAGCACCCTCTTCACTCCGATGGCGCCGCTGAGCGGATCCTCGTATGTCTGGAGGAACACCGGCACCGGGTTCCCTCCCCTGCGCTCCACCGCGCGGATCAGACCGTCGATGTTGCCGAGGTTCCCGGTGAGCCACTGCTTCTGGTAGAACATGATGCCGATGTTGGGGCGGGACGGGTCCAGGGTGCCCAGGTACTCATCGAACCCGATGCAGTCCCTCCCGGGATAGTAGATGCCCTGCGCGGGAGGCCTCTCCGGCTCCGGGACGTCGATGTCGAGGCTGTCGAAGCGGCGGAGCGCCCACAGGAACAGCGAGCGGAAGTTGGAGTCCCCGCCTAGAACGTAGTACGAGCGGGCGGTGTCGAACTCGCCGTCCGTCCCGATGAAGAGCCTGCGGAAAGCATCGGTCACGACGTCGTCGGTGCACGCCAGGAGGGTACAGACGTTGTTGGACTCGATCGCGGAGAGCAGCCTGTCGAACCTCTTCATGTACGAGGTGTCCCCGTGGACCTTGAACGTGACGAAGTCGGCGGAGGCGACCTCCGAGACCGCCTTATGGAGAAGCTCGAAGTCCGAGTCGAGGTCGGCGGAGTCGTAATTGACGTACTCCAGCGAGGGGTGCTCCGAGGAGACCTCGGACGCGGCGCGGTTCAGGAGGAAGCTGTCCTTGGTCCCGATCGAGATGTTGACGAAGCGCAGGGGGAATCACCTATCCGGTGGATGTATTGGAATAATCATCCAACGCTTGGACGATATTTAACGTGAAGGTAGGGCTCACCAGACCGACTTGCGCCTCTGCATGTACAGGAAGTACAGGAACAGCGGGCTGCCGATGAGCGCTGTGATTACTCCGACCGGGAGCACCTGGGGGAGGCTCCTGACCAGGATGTCCGCTCCGACGACCATCAGGGCGCCGATTATGGCGGACACGGGTATGAGGACCTTGCAGTTGCTGCCGACGAAGAGCCTGGCGACGTGCGGGGCGACCAGTCCGACGAATCCTATGGACCCCGTGAAGCAGACGGAGACGGACGTGGCCATGGAGATCAGCACCAGGCAGAGGAGCCTGACGCGGGTGGGGTTCTCCCCCAGGCTGATGGCCTCCTTGTCCCCGGACGACACGACGTTGATCTTGTTGGCCAGGATGATCATGCAGATCGAGAGCAGGATGAACGTGGCGATCAGGATGCCGACCGCATCCCAGGTCACTCCGGAAAGCGTTCCGAGGCTCCACTCGTAGATCTCGTGGATCTGCTCGGCCTCGGCGTTGTACTTGATGAACGTCGTGAAGGCGTTGAACACGTACATCATCGCGATTCCGATCAGGATCATCATCGTCGGGCTGGACTTGCTCCTGGAGGCGAACAGCGTGATCACCAGCGCCGGGATCAGCGAGAACACGAAGGCGTTGACGATCTGGGCGGTGGAACCGGTGGCCGTGGGGATAATGCATATCCCGAAGACCAGCGAGACGGCCATCCCCAGAAGCGCCGCGGACGAGATTCCGATGGTGTACGGGTCGGTGAGCGGGTTGCGGGTGATGCTCTGCATCACGGCTCCGCTGACCGCGAGGATCCCGCCCACGCAGACTCCGCAGATGGTGCGGGGCGCGTTGTCGTTGACCACGACCTGGTCGACCCACCAGCTCTGGTAGTCCTCCGACCTGATGGGCACGTTGTCCGTCAGGTGGTTCCACAGTATCTCCAGGACCTGGGTGAACGAAATGTCGATGCGGCTGATCGACAGGGAGACGACGCATGCCGCGAATATAATCAGGACCAGCACCGCGGATGCCACGAAGCGGCGGTGACCCGCCCTGCGGTAGGAGCGGACACCCTCACGGACTCCCTCGGATACCATCGCCAGATGGCCCTCCTGTTCTTGACTATGAGGTAGAGGAAGATCGGCGAGCCGATGAGCGCCGTCACGACACCCACGGGGATCGCGGCGGCCGAGATGTCCAGCGCCCTGGCGATGATGTCGCAGATGAGTAGGAACGACGCTCCCACAACGATGGATGCGGGTATGACGAAGCGGTTGTCCGAACCGATTACGAGCCTCACCATATGCGGCACGATGAGTCCGACGAACCCGATGATCCCTGCATAGCTGATCACGGCCGCGGCCATGAACGACAGCACCAGGAGGCAGACCAGCCTCATCTTCTCGCTGTCCAGGCCCAGGGACTTTGCGTCCTTGTCGTCGAGGCTCATCAGGTTCAGCTTGCCGGACAGGAACAGCAGTATGACCGTCCCGACGATCGTGGTGATCAGGACCAGCGGCACCGCATCCCACGTGACGTCCGACAGCGAGCCGACCTGCCACTTGTAGACCTCGGAGAGGGTCTGCTCGTCCGTGGTGACAAGCAGGATGTCCGTCAGGGAGTTGAAGAGGTACGCCACCGCCGTTCCCGCCAGGATCAGCGTGGAAGGCGACCTGTTGAAGAACGGCGCCATGATGTAGATGACCGCCACCGGGATCATCGCGAAGATCATCGCGTTGATGATGGTCCCGAACCCGTCCACCCCTCCGCCTCCCACAGTGAATCCCAACACCATGGAGATGGCCACGCCCATCAAGGCGCCGGACGAAATGCCGGTGGTGTAGGGGTCGGCCAGGGGGTTCTTCATGACACTCTGCATCGCCGCACCGGCTACGGCCAGCGAGGTTCCCGCCAGGACGGCGAAGAGCGCCCTCGGCAGGCGGTAGTTCCAGACGATGCTGTCGTCGTACCACATCTGGTATTCGGTGGCGCGGTCGTAGACGCGGCCCCTGATGTGGTCGATGAGATAGGTGTAGACCTCCGTGACCGAGAGGCTGCGGGTCCCGACGGTGATCGAGATGAGGATAAGTGCGACTATCAGCACCGCGAAAGCGGCGATGAACAGCACGCGCCGGGCGGTGTACCTTCCGTACTCCGCCTTCATCTCGTCTCTTGACCCGGGGGCCTTCATGCGATCACTGGAGGTACGGCCGGGTTCCCCCGGCCTGAATGGTTTATGCGGACACGTCCTCCGAGCTGATGATGAACGTCAGCGAGGAGATGTCGTAGTCCTTGCCGTTGAAGAACTGGTTCACGAACTGCTGGTGGTACTCGTTGATCTTGTCCAGGTCGATGGCGTCCGAGTGGAGGATCTCCGCCGCGTAGGCGACCCTGAGGCTCACAGGGATCATACCGGAGATGATGTACTGGCCGTCGGCGGCGTGCTCCCAGTCGGAGAACGCTGGAGTGTACGTGGACCACAGGCTGTCGATGGTCTCCTGCGTCTGGACGTAGTTCAGGTTTGACCTGACGTGGATGATGTAGTCGAAGTCGTACGTGTACACCTCGGGGTGGTCCTCGATCTTCAGGGAGGTGGATCCTCCGAAGGCGACGTCGGGAATTCCGTACTCGGCACCGGCGGCGAGAACCACCTGGGTGTAGTCCGAGGTGACGGAGGAGAGGTATCCTGTCATACTGGAAACGACGACCTTGGCGTTGTCGAGTCCGCTGATGGCATCCTCGACGTAGTTGAGGACCTCCAGGGAGAGGTCGATATACTGGTTCGCACGCTCAGAGACCTGGAAGAGCAGGCCGAGGAGCATGGCGGAATGGGTGAGGGTCTCTGCATCGACTGCGGCGGCGGAGACGCGGATGACGTCGACGCCGTACTCCTCGAAGGTGGACTCGTTGGTGATGTAGGTCCTGTTCCAGTCGGTGACGAGGGCCGTCACGTTCTGGGTGGCGATGACGTCGGAGGAACCGGCCTTGCCGTCTTCGAAAGCGATGGAGGAGGAGCTGGTTCCGAGCTTGACGCACTTCTCGGTGTCCAGGTACGAGTCGCTGAACAGGTCCTTGTCGAGGGAGGAGCTGGAGTAGGTGGCTCCCTTGACCTGGTCGACGATGCCGAGGCAGTACAGCAGGAGGGCCGTGTTGGTCGATCCGGTCATGATTGTGGAGGTCACGGGGTACTTGGTGGAGACGAGCTCCTGGTCCATGACCCCGTCGCCGTTCGTGTCGTGGTAGTTTATGTGATAGATGGTGGTCGACTCGCCGTTGACGACGGCGTTGACGACGTCGACGTCCTTCGAATCGAGGACGCCGTCCTGGTTGGCATCCGCGAGGGGATACTCCGTGGCGGTCTTCCCGTCGTTGATCAGGTTCTGGATGAGGGTGGCATCCCTGGAGTCCAGATACCTGTCTCCGTTGATGTTACCGTAGACCTTGAGCTCCGCGTTGTCCATCACGGTGGGCTCGCCGGGGTCGCTGTCATCGTTCTTCAGAACGACGTAGGCGGACACCGAAGCCACAACGAGAATGACGACAACAACGAGCGCGTACATCATTTTCTTGTCCATGTTCAACACCTGGTTTAATTGAAAGTCAGGCCCCATCCTGGCCGAGGCCCGTCGAGCAGACCGCCTCCCCGTGGAGAGGCTCGCATTCCGCACACTCCTCGTCTTCGAGGATTATGTAGGGACGACCGTTGTCGTCGATGATCCTGCTCTTCACCCCGTATACCTCGAGGATGTTCTCGACCGTGAGCACCTCCCCCGGCGTCCCGGCGGAATGAATCCTCCCCTCGTGCATCAGAATGACGTTGTCCGAGTACCTCGCGGCGATGTTGAGGTCATGGCTGATCATGATCACCATGATGCCCTCCGAATGGGAGAGCTGCCTCAGCGTGCGGGAGATCCCCAGCTGATGCTTGATGTCGAGGTTGGAAGTGGGCTCATCCAAGAGCAGCACCTTTGGCTTCTGAACCAGTCCGCGCGCCAGCATGACTTTCTGATGCTGACCCGCTGACAGCTCGTTGAAGTACCGCATCGCGAGGTCCTGGATGTCGAGCTTCTCGAGCACATCGTAAACAGCCTCCAGATCCTCGTCCGTCGTCTTCCATCCGGAATGCGGATGCCTTCCGAGAAGGACGGTGTCTACCACCGTCAATGGAAACGAATCAGACGAGGAGTATGGGACATATCCGACCTGCCTGGCCATCTCCTTCAGCGAGTACTCCGATACATCGAGCCCGTCCAGGAACACGGTTCCCTCCACGGGCTCCAGAATCTTGTTTATGCAATGGATCAGCGTGGATTTCCCAACGCCGTTGGGTCCTAGGATGGAAACTACCTGGGAGCCCCCCAAATCAACCGTGATTCCTCTCAGAACTGGGCTATCCTCGGCCCCTTTGTAGCTGAAAGTCACACCGTCGATCTTGATATCCATGGGCACTCACTGTTGGATGAATGCGCCAATCAGATATCCGATTATATACTTATGCACTTGACGAGGAGTTCACTCATAAAAACTAAATTTACAACAATAAAAGAGCAGATTATATTCAAATGTCTACTATTCATAATAATTTGTATGATTATATCTAATGATTACACTGTGTAAGATATTAAATTGGATGTCTACACCTATCGATACACCCAGGAAATTGTATCCACTTATCAACAGTGTTTAGAACATATGACCTGTGGTCCGGGAGGTGCAGGCTGCAAATTGTTCCTAGGAAAAGTCTGCGGTTCCTGCAGGTTTTTGCCACGAACTTTGCCCGCGGGACCTTGAGGCCGGCCTGACAAAAGTTAGCGATTCCTAATGTGCCAGCGCTTGAGAATAAACAATATAAACCACTCGATGCGATTACAATCCCATGCTCGGAAAGGAGATCGTGATCGACAAGGAGAAATGCGACGGCTGCGGCCTCTGCGTCACCGCGTGCCACGAGGGCGCCCTCGCCCTCGTCGACGGCAAGGCCGAGCTGGTGAGGAGGGACTTCTGCGACGGGCTGGGCGACTGCCTGCCCGCGTGTCCTCAGGGCGCCATAACCTTCAAGGAACCCGAGCCCAGGACCGCGATGGGTCCCGCGACGATCTCCCTCGAGTGCAACGCGTCCCTCTCGTCCGGGTACCAATGGCCGATCCAGCTGGCCCTCGTCCCGCCGAAATCCGACTACTTCAGGGGGACCCTCGTCATCGCGGCCGACTGCACAGCGTTCACCCTCGACGACTTCAAGCGGAAGATCCTCGACGGTCGCCCCGTCGTCATCGGATGTCCCAAGCTCGACGAGCGCTCCCGCTTCGACAAGGTGCTGGCCATCCTCTCGCAGAACCCGATAGATCAGGTTATCGTTGTCCGCATGGAGGTGCCCTGCTGCCGCGCCCTGACCAACATCGTCACCGCCGCCGCGTCCCAGTGCGGGAGGAAGGTCAAGGTCACCGAGACCGTCGTCTCCCGCGGAGGAGCGATCGTGCTTCCCGACGCCCCCTCCCCGCCTTCGGGAATGATCAGGCTCCGATAACCGATCTCACGCTGTCGGCCAGGCGGTCCGCGTTCAGATCCTCCAAGCGGAAGTACGTCCCGCCGAGCTCCTCGGCCAGTCTCTCGGCGTTGTCGAACCTTATGTAGCCGGTGCTGGCGTCCACGACGATCCACATGACCTGGGGTATCGCCAGATCGGCGGCAAGCTTCCTCGCCTCGTCGTTCGCGTCCGAACCTTCGCGCACGGGGACGTTGGCCCTGCCGTCCGTGATCAGGACGATGTAGCAGGACTCGCCCGGATGCGACCTCGAGTACGAGGTCATGAAGTCCCCGACGGCCACCAGGGCCTGCCCCAGCGGCGTCTTGCCCCCGGTCGGCAGCTCCTCCAGCTTCCTGTAGCTGTACTCCACCGAGCGGGTCGGCGGGAGGACGAGCTCCGCGGAGTCCCTGCGGAAGGCCATCAGGCCGATCCTGTCCCTCTTGACGTAGCTGTCGCGGAGCATCGAGAGCACCGCGCCCTTGACGGCGGCCATCCTCCTGCGGACTCCCAGCGACCCGCTGGCGTCCACCAGGAACAGTATGGTGCAGCCGGAGCGCCTCTCCCTGACCTTGCGGCGGATGTCCTGCTTCTCGATGGCGAACGCAAGGTCCCCGCGGTCGCGCCCCTTCTGGTACGGGGCGGCGGCGCGTATCGTGGCGTCGAACGCCACGTCGGAGACCCTCCCCTCCGGGATCCTGGAGCGGGCGTAGCGTCCCGTCGAGTCGGTGCTCTCGGCCATCGCCCTGCGCCCCTTGCGGCTCGACGTCGTGCGTATGATGCGCCTGCCGTCCTGCAGGTAGTCGATGACGCGGAACTGCTCCCCGATCTCGAACATCATCTCGTCGACCAGGTCGCTCAGGTCCTCCGGCATGTCCGGCATCTCGAGGGGCTCCCTGCTCTCGCCGGGATCGTCCCCCTCCTTCTGGTCCGGAGGCCTGTCCGGCGGGTCCTGCCTGTCCCGGTCGGGCTCGTCGGGCTCCTCCGGAGGCTGCTCCGGGGGTTCCGGAGGCTCCGACGGGGGAGGCGGCTGGGAATAGTTCCTGCGGTGGGCCAGGCAGATCATCGCCGCCTGCTCCACGTCCCTCCTCATGACCTCGTCCCTTCCGTCGAGTGCTGCCAGCGCCATGGACGTGTTGGCCATGGCGATGTCCCCGCGGAAGCCGTCCGCGGAAACTCTGGCGGCAAGCTCGACGGCGACGCCCAGGAGCTCGTCCGACATGGTGACGAGCGGGAGGATCCTGACCGCCCTCGCGATGGACGACCTCAGGCGCTCCTCCTCTTCGCTGTATTGTGATCTGAAACCGGCCGGGTCGTTGACGAACGCGGCGTTCCTGCGGAGGACCTCCGCCCTGCCCTCGGCATCCTCATCAGGGAAGTCCGAGTAGGCGCAGAGGTCGAACCTGTCCAGGAGGTGCGGGCTGATGTCGGAGTCCTCCGGGTTCATGGTGGCGATCATCAGGGTGTCGCAGGAGTACTCGCCGGACACCCCCTCGCGCTCGACTATGACACGGCCTGACGCAACGCAGTCCAGGAGCGCGGCGAGCACCCTCTGGTCCATCAGGTTGACGTCGTCCACGTAGAGTATCCCGCCGTCGGCCCTGGCCAGGAGGCCCCTCTGCATCACGGGCGAGCCGTCGCGGAGCGTGGCCTCGGCGTCCATGCCGCCGAAGAGCATCTCCTCGGTGACGTTGAGAGGGACGTTGACGACCCTCTTGCCGGTCAGTCCCCCTGCCGCCCTGGACAGGACGGTCTTGGCTGATCCGGGGCCTCCCCTCAGCAGGACCGTGCGTATCGACGGGTTGACCGCGGCGCAGAGGACCGCCCTCTTGGCGTCCTCCATCCCGTAGACCGCGGCGAACGGGAAGCTCAGATCGCCTTCAGGCATCCCTCGAGCTCCTCCGTGTCGAAGGCCTCCTCCTCGAACGGGCGGCGCCTCATGCGGTGGGACAGCACCGTGGCGGCAACGGCGCGGATGTCGTCCTTCGTGACCTGTGTGCGTCCTTCCAGCGCCGCGTTGGCGCGTGCGGCCTTCATCATCGTTATGTCGGCGCGGTGACCGTCGACGCCGAAGTGCGTCGTCACGGAGACCACCGCCTCGAGGATCGAATCGTCCACCGTCACGGACGGGAGCAGGGCCCTGGCCCTCACCAGCGACTCCCTCAGCGCGTCCGTCTCCGCCTTCACCGAAGCCGTGTAGGCCTCCGGATCCGCGTCGAAGGCCATCCTCCTGCGGACGACCTCCATCCTCTTCGCGGTGTCGCGGTC
>JAUNXZ010000003.1:0-25100 GCA_030539515.1 Thermoplasmata archaeon | reverse complement strand
CGTCGAAGGCCATCCTCCTGCGGACGACCTCCATCCTCTTCGCGGTGTCGCGGTCCCCCTTCACGTCGACGGACAGGCCGAATCTGTCCAGCAGCTGGGGCCTCAGCTCGCCCTCCTCGGGGTTCATCGTCCCCACGAGGACGAACCTGGACGGATGGGAGAACGACACGCCCTCCCTCTCCACGTAGTTGACGCCCATGGCCGCGGAGTCCAGGAGGAGGTCCACGATGTGGTCGTCCAGCAGGTTCACCTCGTCCACGTACAGCAGGTTCCCGTTGGCCTGCGCCAGGACGCCGGGCTCGAACTTCCTCTCCCCGGTCTTCAGGACGTGCTCTATGTCGAGCGTTCCCGAAACGCGGTCCTCGGTGGCGCTCAGCGGGAGCTCCACCACCCTCATCGGCTCCTCGGTTGTCTCCAGCGGGCCCTTCGCGAGCTTCTCCGCGCAGTAGGGGCAGAGCCTGTCCGTGCGGGAGGGGTCGCAGTTGAACGGGCAGCCGGCGACGGAGGCCCTCGGAGGGAGGATCTGCGCCAGCGAGCGCACGGTGGTGGATTTGGCGGTGCCCTTCTCGCCCTTGATGAGCACCCCTCCGATGCCGGGATCGACGATGTTCAGGAGGAGCGCCCTCTTCATGTCCTCCTGGCCGACGATCGATGTGAACGGGAACAGCAGCTTGTCCATGTCCTTCCTCTATTGGAGGTAATCTCCAACCATTGGATAAAGCTGATTGGAGGATGCTTCGTCTCGCAAGCGTAATATACTTTTTAGGATATCCTAAATCATGAGCTGGACAACCAAGAAGACGCTGTGGCCGCTGTGCATCACCGCCGTCGTCCTGATCGGTGCCGTGGTCTGTGTGGCTCTGTTCTCCTGAAGCATCCGAAGGGCGGTTGAAATATGTGATTGGAAGATACCTCCCATATGCTGATGAGGATCGTCCATGTCACGATTCAGAGCGTCGAGGCCTCGCTGTTCAGGGGGCCGGCCGAGGAGGTCTGCCGCGAGAACGGGTGGGACCTGGAGCTGTTCTGCGCCAACAACGGCGACATAGACGACGATCCCCTCGTCTACCGCGAGCTCGTGGAGAGGTCCAAGGAGGCCGACCTGGTCCTGGTGAGGGTCATGGCCGACCCCACGAGGATGCTCCGCTTCGAGCGCTGGGAGAAGGTCCTGAGGGAGTGCCCCGGTTACGTCTACGTGTACTCGGGCAACCTGGACGCCGCGCTCGCCTACCGCGACCTCTTCAAGGGGGACGACGGCGAGTACCTCAGGCTCCGCGAGTACGTCAGGGACAAGGGCGCGGAGAACGACCGCGCCGTGGTGCTCTGGCTCCACAGGATGCTGACCGGCGAGGGCGAGCTCCCGGACCCGGTGAAGCAGCGCCCCAACGGCCTCTATCATCCGGATTACGACAGGGACGTGACACTGAGAGAGTACCTCCCCCGCCTGGATCCCTCGAAGCCCACGATCGGCCTGCTCTTCACGTCCAACCTGTGGGTGTACGGGAATCTCGCACACATCGACGCGCTGATCCGCGAGGTCGAGGCACAGGGCATGAACATCATCCCCGTGTTCTTCAGCGCGGTGACCAGCAGGTCCGAGGATACCATCGGGACCGCCTCCGTGGTGAAGGACTACTTCATGGACGGGGACATGGTGATGATCGACGCGCTGATCATGTCCACCCCGTTCTCGCAGCTCAACAGCTCCCGCGACTGCTCGGGCGTGTACACCCCGGACGAGCAGAACTTCTTCAGCACCATGCTGAAGGTGCCCGTGTTCCAGGCGATGTCCGTCGCGTCCCACTTCGGGGACTACGAGGAGACCGCCGAGGGGCTGTCGAGAGCCGACCTCGGCATGAGCGTCATATGGCCGGAGGTGGACGGGCAGATCATCACCGTCCCGTTCGCCAGCAACGAGCAGGGGCGCGGCGCCCCGAAGAGGTACGACCCCCTGCCCGACAGGATAACCCACCTCGTGAAGACGGTCGGCGGATGGGCCCGCCTCGCCAGGAAGCCGGCGTCGGATAGGAGGATAGCCATCCTCGTGTACCAGACCCGCCCCGAGTCCGGGAGGATCGGAGGCGCGGCGGGACTGGACACGATAGAGAGCGTCAGGGACATGCTGGACCGCCTGAGGGCGGACGGCTACACCGTTGACCACGTTCCAGATACGTCCAGGGACCTGGTCGACGAGTTCCTCGACAACATCACCAACGACCTCGAGTGGTCCTCCGACGAGAGGATACGCGAGAAGGCGGCGGACATGATCCCCGCTAAGAAATACGCCGAATGGTACTCCGAGGTGCCGGAATTCAATAGAAAGCGCATGGAGGACAGCTGGGGAAAGGCTCCGGGAGAAGTGGCCGTCATCCGCAACGAGCTGGTGGTCCCCGGGATCGTGAACGGGAACATCTACGTGGGATACCAGCCGCTGAGGTCCTGGGCGGACCAGATGGAGGCGGTCTACCACGACCCCGTGATCCCCATGCCCCACCAGTACCTGGCGTTCTACCGCTGGCTCAGGGACGATTTCAGGGCCGACGCGGTCATCCACGTGGGCACCCACGGGACCCTGGAGTGGCTCCCCGGCAGGAGCCTCGGGCTGTCCAGGAAGTGCTTCCCGGACATCGTCCTCGACGGCATCCCGCACATCTACCCCTACGTGATCGACGACCCCGGCGAGGGCATACAGGCCAAGAGACGGTCCGAGGCCGTCCTCATAGGGCACATGTGCCCCACGATGGCCCGCGCGGGCTCGTACGACGAGCTCGAGAGCATCGACGGTCCGATGCAGGAGCTGTTCAAGAACACCTCCGCCAAGGGCGAACAGCGCAAGGCGATGGTCTCCGAGGTCCTCGAAGCGGCCAGGAAGGCGGACATCCTCGGCGACCTGGAGATACCACAGGACGTCACTCCGGAGGACTTCGAGAAGGAGCTCGGCAGGATCCACGACTACATCACCGACCTGAAGGACGCCATCATCCGCGACGGCCTCCACGTGTTCGGGAAGGCTCCGGAGGGAGACCTGCTGGCCGAGTCCGTGTACTCGCTGACGAGGGTCCGCAACGGAGACATCCCGTCCCTCAGGTCGGCTGTGGCAGGGGCCATGGGCATCGACCTCGACTCGATCGTGGAGGGCCCGTCGGGCACCACCGGCGGGGAGGTCAACGCTGTCCTGCTGGAGAGGGCCGACTCGGCCACGATGACGCTTATCCAAGACATGCAGGCGGCCGGCTACGATCCGGAGGCCTGCGCCGGGATCGCCCGCCGCATCGGCGAATCCGACGACCTCGACAGGACGGTCGCGTACATCTGCACAAGGCTCGTGCCGAACCTCGCCCGCATGACGGACGAGATGGACAACATGCTCCTGGCCTGCTCCGGCCGGTACGTGCTTCCGGGCCCGTCCGGCGCCCCCACCAGGGGGAACGCGGACATACTGCCTATGGGCCGCAACTTCTACGGCATCGACCCCGACATCGTCCCCACGAAGGCGGCATGGGGGATCGGCCGCAGGATGGCCGACCAGATGGTCGCGAAGTACACCGAGGCCAAGGGCTGCTACCCCACCGAGGTCGGATTCATCATCTGGGCCACGGACACCATGAAGACCAACGGCGACGACGTCGCCTACATCCTCTGGCTGATGGGCGCCCGCCCCGTGTGGTCGCCATCCGGCCAGGTGACCGGCGTGGAGCCCGTCCCGCTCGAGGAACTGGGACGTCCCCGCATCGACGTCACCGTCAGGATAACCGGGCTGTTCAGGGACGCGTTCCCCAATCTCATCGCGCTGATAGACGATGCCGTCAAGATGGTGTCCTCCCTCGACGAGGCCGACGAGGACAACGCCCTCGCCTCGAACCTCAGGAGGGACATCGTGGACGCCATGGCCGGCGGCCTGACCGTCGACGAGGCGCGCAGGCGCGCGTCCGTCAGGGTGTTCGGCTGCCCTCCGGGTTCCTACGGTCCCGGCGTGAACCACGCGATCGAGTCCGGCGACTGGAAGACCGTCCAGGACCTCGCGGACATCTACACCGCCTGGGGCAGCTGTGCCTACGGCAGGAACGAGCACGGCGAGGCCATGAAGGACGAGTTCGTCCGGAGGTTCTCGAAGGTGAAGGCCACCGTCAAGAACATGCCCGACAGGGAGATCGACCTGCTGGACATCGACGACGTGTACGGGTACCTCGGAGGCATGAACTCCTTCGTCCGCGCCTACGGGAAGGAGGAGGCCATGTCCTTCATGGGCGACGGCTCCGACCCGGACAGGGTGAGAACGAGGGGGACGAAGGAGGAGCTCCAGTTCGTGTACAGGAGCAAGGTCCTGAACCCGAAGTTCGTGGAGGGGCTGAAGAGGCACGGCTACCGCGGCGTATCCGAGATAGCGAACCTCACCGAGTTCACGTTCGGATGGGACGCCACGTCGGACATCGTGGACGACTGGATCTACGAGAAGCTCACCGAGACCTACCTGTTCGACGACGACACCCGCGAGTGGATGCAGGACGAGAACCCCCACGCCATGATGGAGATGATGGACCGTCTCTTCGAGGCCGTCGAGCGCGGGATGTGGGACGTTAAGCCGGAGACCCTCGAGAGGATGAAGGACATCTACCTCGGTCTGGAGGAGAGGGTCGAGGAGATAAGGGACAGGTGAGAGTCAGTCCTCGTCGTCCTCGTCCATGAGCACGATGTGGGGCACGCCGTGGAACTCCACGACCTTCGACCTCACGCCGTAAACGGCCGCCAGGTTCTCCTCGGTGATGACCTCCTTCGGGGTCCCGGAAGCGTATATGGTGCCCTCGCTGAGGAGGATCATCCTGTCGGAGTACTTCGCCGCGATGTTCAGGTCGTGGCTGATCATTATCACGAGTATCCCCTGCTGGTGCGCCAGGTCCCTGAGCAACTTCGTGACCTCCAGCTGGTGCTTGATGTCCAGGTTGGAGGTCGGCTCGTCCAGCAGGAGTATCCTCGGCTGCTGGGCGAATCCCCTGGCGAGCATGACCTTCTGGTGCTGCCCCGCGGAGAGCTCGTTGAACGGGCGCATGGCCAGGTCCTCGATCCCCATCATCCTCAGGGTGTCGTAGACGATCCTCAGGTCCTCGTCCAGGGTCCCCCACTTGCTGTAGGGGTGCCTGCCGAGCATGACGGTGTCCGCCACCGACAGGGGGAACGAGTCGTTGGCCGAGTACGGGACGTAGCTCATGACCTTCGCCAGGTCCTTCACCTCGATGCTCTTCACATCGCGGTCGTTGACGTAGACCACGCCCTCGGTGGGCTCCAGGATCTTGTTGATGCAGTGTATGAGCGTCGACTTGCCGACGCCGTTCGGCCCCAGGATCGAGACGAACCCGGACTCGCCGATGTAGAAGTCCACGCCGTGGAGGACGGGCACCGTCCTTCCCGCGGACCCGTATGAGAAGCTGAGGTCCCTGACGTCGACGGACGTGGGCCCGCCCTCCAGGAACTCCCCCGGCGACTCGTACGCCTCCGTCTCGGTCGCCTTCTTCTTAGAGCTGATTCTGGAAATCGACATGGGATCACATCCAAACGCTCCTCCTCGACTTGATGAGGAGGTATGCGAACACCGGGCCGCCTATGAGGGCGCTGACGACGCCCACCGGGAGCCCGTTGACCCCTGTCACCTTGGCGATCGAGTCGATCGCCACGAGGAACAGGGCGCCGAACACCGCGGACGCGGGTATCAGGTACTTCGAGTTTGAGCCGGTGAACATCCTGACCACGTGCGGGCACACCAGGCCCACGAACCCGATCGTGCCGGTGAAGCTGACGATGGACGCGGTCATGAGAGAGACTATGACGAGCAGGAGCACCCTGCTCTTCTGGACGTTCTCGCCCAGTGTCTGGGCGTAGTTGTCGTTCATGGAAAGGACGTTGATCCTGCGGGACAGGACGATGAGCACCGCGGACAGCACGGTGACCGACACGACGACATAGGGGACATTGTCCCACGACGCGTCGGCCAGCGTCCCGACCCTCCAGCTGTACGCCTCCGCCAGGGAGGAGGAGTCGGCGGTGACCATGAAGTACTGCGTGAACGAGCTGAACACGTACATGATCGCCACCCCGATGAGGACCATCGCGGTCGGCGTGATCCTCTTGTACCTCGACAGAATGAGGATGATCCCCACCGGGATCAGCGAGAACACGAACGCGTTCGCGATGGACGCGAGATCCCCGGAGAGGAACGGGAAGAGGCTGAACCCGCAGATGATCCACAGTACGGCCCCGAAGAACGCTCCGGACGACACGCCCATGGTGTACGGATCAGTCAGGGGGTTCTTGAGGACCGACTGCATCACTGCGCCCCCGATGGCGAGGCCCGCTCCCGCGAAAGCGGCCATGATGGCGCGCGGGAACCTGCCGTCCCACACGTAGGCGTCGTCCCTGGGGTTCACGTATCCGCCGGTCAGGTGGTTCCACCACGCGGATATCGCGTCCGGGATGGAGATGTTGTACACCCCCATGCCCAGCGTTATCAGCACCGCGGCGACCACGAGCAGGAGGCAGACCGCTATGAACAGCATGTTCCTCCTGCGCAGGCGCAGGTACTCCGGGCGGAAGTCGGAATCCATCGGTACACGCCCCCGTAGCTCTTCCTCTGCCAGATGATCAGGACGAGGAACACCGGGCTGCCGATCATGGACATGATGACGCCCACGGGGATGTCGCTGACTCCCGACACGGTCATGGCCAGGTAGTCCGCCAGGACCAGCAGGAACGCTCCCGCAAGCATGGACATCGGTATGACGAAGCGGTTGTCCGAGCCTATCACCAGACGGACCATGTGCGGCGCGACCAGCCCGACGAACCCTATGATCCCGGTGTAGCTGATGATGGCCGCGGTCATCACCGCCACGAGTATCAGGCAGATGACCCTGAACGTGTCCACGTCGACACCGAGGCTCTTGGCCCCCTTGTCGCCGATTGACAGGACGTTCAGCTGCCTTGCGAACGTAAGTGAGATTATCGCGCAGACCACGGTCACAACGGCCATCAGCGGGAGGTCGCTCCATCCCAGGCCGCTCAGGCTACCGACCTGCCACAGGTACGCGTCCTGCAGGGTGTCGGCATCGGTGGAGATCATGATGTAGGTGACCATGGCGTTGAAGAAGTAGGATATCGCGGTCCCCAGCAGGATCAGCGTGGCCGGGGACGGCCCCACCCTCTTGGAGACGAGGATGATTATCACCGCAGGGACCATCGAGCCGATGAAGGCGTTCGTGACGATGCCCATCTCGCCGGCCACGGTGGAGTAGGATATCCCCATGATTATGGACGATACGGCACCCAGACAAGCTCCCGAGGATATCCCCGTGGAGTACGGGTCCGCCAGGGGGTTGTTCATCAGGGACTGCATGATGGCTCCGGCCACCGCCAGGGAGGCTCCGGCGACCATGCCTATGCATACCCTGGGCATCGCCGTGTTCCAGATGTAGTAGTCCGCCCACCAGGACTGCGAGCGCTGCTCGTACGTCACGCCGGAAAGGTGGTCGATGATGATCTGATAGGCCTGCGAGATGGATATGCTGGAGTAGGAGGACACCGCGAAGAGCCCCGCCAGGATGATGATGCCGACGACGAGGAGCGCCATCAGGGCCAGCTTGCGGCCTATCTGACGGTGGTACTCCTCCACGAAAACATCCGCGTCTGTGGGCTCGGGCATGTGCTCCCATCCTGATGAATGAAAGGAATGGCCGCCGGAGCGGCCGGTTTGATTCAGGCGTTCACAACGGACTGGTAGTCCTCGTAGGTGAACACCGTGATGATATCGTCGAACGAAACCCCGCCCATGCTGGACGAGTCGGTGATGAACGACTGCAGGAGGCTGTCGGCCCACTCCATCGAGAAGAGCTCGGGGTACATGATCGCCGCCGCGTACGCGGTCTGGCAGATCTGCGGGAGCATCCCGTTGATGATGACCAGGTTCTCGTAGCAGCTGAGGTTCTGGTAGAAGGACATGTACTCGGCCCACTCCTCCTCGGCAGCGGTCGCGAGGGAGGTCTTGTAGTCGATCGTGCGGAAGCTCAGGATGTAGTCGATCTCGTCGTCGTAGTTGGAGAGGGCCTCCCCGCTGGACATGACCGAGGATCCGGTTCCGCCGTAGTCCGCGGCGAACTGGGCGTTCACATCGCCGAGGCTCAGGCCGCCGGCGTACTCGGCCTTATGGGTGTAGTCGGACTCCGTCTTGGCGATGTACTTGCCCATCGTGATGGCGACGAAGACCTTCTTCTGGTCGTCGGAGAGGCCGCTGATCCTCTCGCTGATGTAGTCGAACGCGTCCCAGCACTTCTGTGCGTAGCTGATGGCCTTCTCCTCGTACGTCTGCCCGCAGAGGTATCCGATGGTGACGGCCGCGGAAATCGAGTCGTAGGTGTCGGAGACGGCGAACCTCAGGAGGGGTATCTCCGAGGTGGCGATCGCGTCGTAGTAGTTGCTGAGGGCGCTGGAGCCCGCATCGGCGATGATGGCTCCGACGCCGCCCTCGATGCTGGCATCGAGGTCCATGAAGTTCTGCCACGCGGTGGCGGAAACGCTCCTGGCGGAGCCGCCGAGGTTGGTGGCGCTGTCGAGACCGCTGTGGGCGACGGAGTACTTGTAGAAGTATCCGGCAACGACCGACGCGGCGTCGATCTCACAGATGATGGAATCGTTGTTGGTCCCCTGGATCACGATGTTGGTGAGAGGATAGGCCACCTGGACGACCGTCTGGTTGTCGTCCGTTCCGACGCAGACGACGTTGACGTAGGTCTGGGTGTGCGCGATCATGCTGTTCACCTGGTCGAGGTCGGCCTGGGTGATCTGGCCGTCGTTGTTGGCGTCGGCGTAGGGGTAGTCGGAGAAGGACTTGCTTCCGTCCAGGATGTCCTGGATGATCTGCGCGTCGTTGGAGTCGATCTTGTAGTCCAGGTCAGCATTGCCCATGACCTGGAGCTGGGAATCGATGCTCGCGGAGCCGCTGTCGTTCTTGTCGAAGACACCGGCCGCGAATGCCGCGGCAACCGCCGCCACGATCACGATGATGACCACGGCCACGGCTACCACTTTCTTGTTGTAAGCCATGAGATCCCTCAATTTTGCGGACGATTTTACGACTATAAATAACTGGACTATTCATCCAACTGGTGCATAGCCAGTTTAGTTTATTCTAAATATTTTTAATCGAACCGAATGAAAACCAATTTAATGGTAGGATTCCTCGTCCAGCCGTAAGCGCTGCCGCATCGGTGATTCTGGATGAGCGACATAATCGTGATTGAGGACCTGGTCAAGAGGTTCGACGACAAGACGGCCATAGACCATCTGGACCTCCGCATACACGAGGGCGAGCTCTTCGGGTTCCTGGGCCCCAACGGCGCCGGGAAGACCACCACGGTCCGCTGCGTCGCCACGCTGACCAACTTCGACTCCGGGCGCATCGTCGTCGACGGCTTCGACCTGAAGGCCGAGCCGGTGGAGGCGAAGAAGCGCATGGGCGTCATCCAGCAGCAGGTCTCGCTGGACAAGGACCTCACGATCAGGGAGAACATGATCTCCCACGCCATGTACCACATGATGGGGAAGAGGGAGCGCGAAGCCAAGATAGAGGAGCTCTCCGAGTTCTTCGGCCTCGGCGAGTACCTGGACAAGCCCGTCGACAAGCTGTCCGGCGGCTGGAAGAAGCGCGCGGCCATCGTCTGCGCCATGCTCCACGAGCCCAGGGTGCTCTTCCTCGACGAGCCGACATCCGGCCTGGACATCAACGCCCGCAGGCTGCTTTGGGATGTGGTCAGGAGGCTGCACGCCGCCGGGACCACCGTCATCCTCACGACGCACTACATCGAGGAGGCCGAGGCGCTCTGCGACCGCGTGGGCATCATCGACCACGGGAGGATCATAGCTCTGGACACGCCGCAGAACCTCTGCGAGGGCGTGGGTTCCGTCGCCGTGGAATGGCACGGCGGCGACCAGACCAGGTACCGCTACTTCAGGAGCAGGGAGGAGGCCAACGAGTTCGCCGCCTCCCTGGAGGACGAGGGCTCGGTCACCATCAGGAGGACCAACCTGGAGGACGTCTTCGTCGAGCTCACCGGGAAATCCGTGGGGGGATCCGCGTGACCAACCTGCTGAAGCAGATCTACTACGTGGCCTGGGGCGACATGAAGTTCCTGCGCCACAACATCCTGAACATCGTGGTCATGAGCATCATGAGCCCCATCCTGTACCTCATCGCGTTCGGATTCGGGCTGAGGACGGGGACCACCGACATCGGCGTCTCCTACGTCTCGTTCGTCATCCCCGGTATCGTGGCGCTGTCCTCGCTGAACTCGTCCTTCTCGTCCACGTCGGCGAGGATGAACGTCCAGAGGCTGTACTACAAGAGCTTCGACGAGATGATGATGTGCCCCCTGAGCCTCCACGCGATCGTCTGGGGCAAGTGCATGCTCGGGCTGATAAGAGGACTGTTCGGGTGCTTCCTTCTGTACGCGCTCGGCCTGGCGCTCGGATACGCCGGCGTGACAGAGGGCGCCCTCCAGCTCACCCCGATGCTCGTCATATGCACCGTGCTCTCGTGCATCGTGTTCTCGTTCCTGGGGATGGCCGCGGCGCTCATCGCCAAGTCCCACCAGAGCATGGCCACGTTCAACAGCCTGGTCATCCTGCCGATGACCTTCCTGTGCGGGACGTTCTTCTCGGTGTCCGCTCTGAACCCCGTGTTCCAGGCCATCCTGTACTGCTTCCCGCTCACATACTCGAGCGAGATCATCAGGGCCGCGGCCCTGCCGGACTACCTGGACTTCCCCTGGCTGTGCCTCCTGGTGCTCATCCTGTGGGGAGCCGCGTTCTACGCGCTGGACTACTGGCTGCTGAAGACCAGGAAGGTCTGATCAGCTCGCGCGGACGCCGTGAAGAAGCTCGTCCAGGATGTACAGCGCGCCCTGGGCCCCGTAGACGGGGCGTGGAATGACATCGTCCAGCCCCATCGAGGAGTGCCCGATCGGTATGCCGACGCGGCACTCGTGGGAGATCATCATGGACAGCGCGGTTATGCCCTCGCAGAGCACCGCCCCGCAGGGGACGGGCTCCCTCCCCCACGCGTCCCCGAAGCCCTTGGATTCGAGGAATGCCCTCAGGGCATCCGTCTGGTCGGGATCGGCGCCGTCGTCGACGCATACGGCCTCGGGGGCCATCGCCAGGTAGGAGTAGAGCCACTCGGTCAGCGGCCTGACGACCGACGCGGTCCCCGCGGCGGAGAACGTCAGCCCCCTCATCCTGAGGGCGTTGTAGCGCATGCCGTTGAACTTGTCGCGGACCCTGATCCTGTGCGAACGCACCCTCTCAAGCGGGATGGAGGGGTCCCTCCCGGTCGCCTCGGCGACCGTGCGGATCCACTCCTCCAGCGCATCGAAGCCCACGGGGGCGCCCGCCGGGGAGACTATCGAGGGGACCCCCATCGACCCGTACCATCCCCGCAGCCCGGCGCACATCTCTGGGCACACCACGACGTTGAACTCCGAATCGACGGAGCGGACCATGTCCGCGACGGACGATCCGGCACCCGGACAGCAGGCCACCTCGAGCCCCATGTCCCTCAGGTATCCGCAGAGCTCGTCCCGGGCGGCCGCCCAGTCCTTGTCCATCACCGAGAGCCCGAGCAGGTTCACGGTCCCCGGGCGGGTCTCCCCGCGCTCCGGGCCCAGGAACCTCATCACCGATTCGAGGGCATGGCCGCATCCCCTCGTCGCGGGAACGGAGGCCAGCGGCTCGGAGATGTGCATCGCGATCCCGGACAGGCCGGCCTCCGCGATCGCGCCGTCGTGATCGTCGCCGATCAGCCCGGCTCCGGGGGAATCGACTATCACGACAAGGGACGGCGAGCGCCCCGCGACCGTCTCCAGCCCCTCCTCCGACTTGTAGTAGGCGCCGTTGATGAAGTCGTACTCGTCGAGGTACGTGGCGGGGACCCTCGGGTAACCGTAGTAGTACGGCTCCGAGAACTCCGCGCCCTCGCCGCTGCGGTTGAAGACGGCGGACGAGAGCACCATGTGGCGTATCCTGCAGCCCCCGGGCCCGTGGAGCAGGACGACTGCATCCTCGATGCCCTCTATCGCCATAATCGCTCCCGTGAACCCGTCCGGCACCGCCCTCACTCCACCCACCTCCATCCCTCGGTAGCCGGAAGGCGCAGGGTGTTCTCCAGGTACACGATGTACTCCATCACCGGAAGGTACCCGACGCCCATCCTGTTCAGCTTAGCGAACACGGTCCCCTCCGGGACCGGCTTGACTATGTCGCCTATCAGAAGGTCGGGGCGCATGCTCTCCAGATCCTCCTTCAGCATCTCGTCGGTGTAGTCCGCTGTTACCGGGTATCTGGAGTCGGGACGTCCGCCGGACTTCCTGGTGCTCGGCGCGAACCCGACGCGGAGCACCTCCACGCCGAGTTCGTCCAGCGCATCCAGCAGCCAGTCGGGGTTCCCTCCCATCTTCCACATGACTACCGCCTTCCTCCCGGCCATCCTGGGCCGGTGCGACTCCATGAATTCCGAATACTCCGCTCTGGCCCTGGCGATCTCCGCCTCGGCCTCCGCGGGCTTGCCGGTGTGCTCGCCCATGCGGCGCACCCACGCCTCGTACTCCGCGATGCCGAGGGGCATCACCGCCGGGAACGGTTCCCTGCCCGTCCTGCGGGTGATCACGCCCATGAGGTCGCGGACGTTGCGGGTGTCGCTCATCATTATGTCCGTGGACGCCCGGCAGAACTCGACCGGCGAGGCGGGTGACGATTCGTCCAGGAACCTGCAGTTGACCCTGAGGCCGAACGCGGCCAGCATGTCGTCCAGCGCCTTGGAATGCGCATGGGACTGGATGTCGAAGAAGGATGACGCTACAAGGTTGACCAGCCCGGGCTCCGGCTCCACGGAGGTGTCGATGAGCTCCGCCATGGCCTCCGCGGCCATCATGAACCCGTCGCTGTAGTCGCCGGCGACATCACCGTCCGCCTGGACCAGGAGGATCCTCGCACCGGGATGATTACTCTGCGCCCTGTCGATGACGCTGAGGCAGTCGTCCCCGATTATCCCGGGCATGCACGTCGTGACGACGGCCACCTTGTCGAATCCCTCTTTGAGCGTCCTCTCCAGGCAGGCCTCCAGGAACGCGTTGCCCCCGAACACCGCCGAGGAGTCGTCCATGCAGGTGCACCGGACGTTGCGGGTCGGGTCGTGGCGGTAGATCCCCTGCTGGTACAGCTCGATCACGGCCTTCGCCCTGGTCGTCTCCATGAGATGGGCGCAGCTCATGGGCCCGTGGATCACCACGGCCATGTCCTCCATCCTCGTGAGGGCCCCGACGGCGCCGTATGCGGCGCAGGAGCTCATGATCTTGGTTCCCTTGATGGTGGTCCTGCGGCACCCGGAGCATCCGGTTCGCGGGATATCCTCGGAGGAGCGCGGACGGATCTCCCTGCCTGCCGCCAGGTCGGACATCTGGCCGTCGTCCAGCGGCGTGGGGTATGTCAGGATGTCCGCTCCGTCGAGGAGCGAACGCACCGCGTCGGCGACCTTCATGATCTCGGATGCGGCCTTCGATTCGGGATACAGCTCCATGACGGTGTGCCCGGCGGCCTCCGCCTCTGCGAAGAGCCTGTCGCGGGGAATCTCGGCGAGTACCCTGGTGCCGGCGGCCTCCGCGAACCTACGGACCGACTCGGACTCTCCCTCGACGCCCCTGCAGTTCAGCACGATCCCCAGGAGCCTGGGCCTCCCTGTGTCGAAGTTGGCCATGCCGCGCATGATGTTGTTCGCCGCGTACATCGCCATGAACTCGCCCGACGTGACAAGAATCACCGCGTCGGCGTACTCGCCCCTCAGCGGGACGGCGAACCCTCCGCACACCACGTCGCCGAGGACATCGTAGAGCCTGACGTCGGTGTCGAGGTCGTCCGCCCCCAGCTTCCTGAGGGTGTCGAAGGTCGTGAGGATCCCGCGCCCGGCGCATCCTATCCCGGGCTCCGGGCCGCCGGCCTCGGTGCAAAGCACCCCGGCGGTGCCCTCCTCTATGAGGTCCTCCAGCCTCCTCTTGCCGATCGGCACGTCGCGCACGTAGTCGAGGACGGTGCGCTGGGTCCTGCCGCCGAGCAGGAGCCGAGTGGAGTCGTGCTTGGGGTCGCAACCGACCTGCATGACCTTCAGGCCCTCCTTCGCCAGAGCCACCGAAATGTTGGCAGACAGGGTGGACTTCCCGATTCCCCCCTTCCCGTAGACCGCCATCTGGAGCATGATGCCCCGTGTATGATTCGCGTCGTATTAAGTTGGTTGTCTATGCCAACCCGCGGAGGCCATCATTGATTTATCCCGTGCCCCTTACGGTGGCAGGAACCCCGCCGGGCAGCGGGGACGGAGGAATCCGAGATGGGGATAAACATCGGCATCATGGAGATGGAGGCGCCCAGCGCCCCCTGCAAATCGCTGCGCTCCGACGTGGTCAGGGTGCACATCAAGGAGGACACGGGATTCGAGGACGCCGCCGAGTACGACGAGTTCGTGCCCTACGAGGACGCCAAGGCCGCCGTCGGCGACTGGGAGGCGTTCGTCAAGAGGAACAGGCTCAACGAGGAGGCCGACGCCGTCTACATCGCGAAGGTGAAGAAGGACGACGACCTGGCGGTCCTCAAGCCGCTGTCCAAGAGGACCTACACCGGCTGGGTCATCATGTCCGGCCTGGACGACAAGAAGAGGGCCGAGGCCCTCGAGAAGTCCGACGACAGGGTCACAGGATGGGACCAGCTGGACTTCGACGAGATGAACGAGATGTGCGGGAGCTGCCCCCTGTCCTGGGACAAGGGGCGCGGGTGCATCGGAGCGTTCGGCCCGGACAACAGCCTGCTCCCCGAGATCGCCGGAAGGCACGGGTGCCCGATCGTGGCGTCCGTACCGCAGTCGGTCGCCGAGGGCAAGAAGTATACGTCTTCCGACGCGGCGGAGCTGCTCCGCGAGGTCGGGGTCCTGAGGGAGGCCCTGCCCGGCGAGGGCAAGGCCATGGTCAGGCGCTACAGCGGCCCCCTCGACAGGATGGAGGCCGTCGCCCGCATCTCCGAGAAGGAGGGCTGCGGGTTCTTCTTCTTCTGAAGATCACTCCTCGAGGCGGACGAGGGCGTCGACCATCCCTTCCACGAGGGATTTGACGCCCTTCATCCCCTCCCTGTCGTTCTCGTAGTCCGGCGAGTGCCAGGACCTGATGATGGGGAGGGGGTACGCGCCCACGACGAGCATGCGGTTCCTGAGCAGGAAGTCCGTCATCTGGTTGTAAACCAGCGAGCCTCCGTCGTGTCCGCAGATCGTGAACACGCCTCCGACCTTGCCCCTCAGGGGCAGGCCGCCGTTCTCCAGCACGAGCATGGCCCTCTCCAGGAAGGTCTGCAGCATGCTGGGGCACCCGTTCATGTAGGTGGGCGTGGCGATCAGTATCGCGTCGGCGGACCTCATGGCGTCGAGGAGCTGGTTGAAGCCGTCGTCCTCGTCGTAGCACCTGCCGTCCCCGCGGATCTCGCAGGTCATGCAGACGTTGCAGTTGGTGAAGTCGTAGTCGTAGATGTGGAGGAACTCCGTCTCGATGCCCTCTCTCTCGAACATGTCGCGCACATCGCTCAGGATGTTGCTGACGTTCCCCAGGGGGCGGGGGCTGCCGTTGATTGCGAGCACCTTCATGCCCGAGGGATTGCGGGCACCCGATTATTATCCTGTCGGACGTCCGGCGGGGCGTCAACCCCCGTGACGGACCGCTGGGCGCGGTGGCAGTCTTATATCTGCGAACCCATTCGCGCCGTTAAGGTGTCTCAATGGTAGAAATGCTGAAGGTGGTGGACCTCCACGCCTCCGCGGGGGAGAGGGAGATCCTGAAAGGGGTCGACCTCACCGTCAACGAGGGGGAGACCTGCGTGCTGTTCGGCCCCAACGGGTCGGGAAAGTCGACGCTGATGTCGACGATCATGGGCTACAGCACCATCACCGTTACCTCCGGACAGATCCTCTACAAGGGGGTCGACATAACAGACATGCCCGTGGACGAGAGGGCCAAGATGGGCATCGGGATGATGATGCAGCGCCCCCCGAACATCTACGGGGTCAAGCTCGGGGACCTCATCAGGGCCTCCTCCCCCGACAGCGGGGACGAGGTCATCGGCGAGGCTGACAAGTTCAAGATGGAGGGCTTCCTGGACAGGGAGGTCAACGTCGGGTTCTCCGGCGGCGAGATCAAGAGGTCCGAGCTCCTCCAGCTCACCGCCCAGAGGCCGGAGTTCATCCTCCTGGACGAGCCCGAGTCGGGCGTCGACCTGGAGAACATCGACCTCATCGGCAACAAGGTCCACGACCTGCTCTTCGACACGTGCCCCGGCAAGCAGAGGCACGTCTCGTCGCTGGTCATCACCCACACCGGGCAGATCCTGGACTACATCGGGGCCGACAAGGCCTACGTCATGAAGAACGGCAGGATCCAGTGCAGCGGCAACCCGCTGGAGCTACTCAGGGACATCAAGAAGAACGGATACGGGGAGTGCGACTCATGCCAGATAATCAAGCTGTGAGGGACGCCCTGTCCAAGAAGGGCGCCTTCGGCGCCGACCTGGACCTGGAGCACTACGAGGAGGGCAGCAGGGAGTCCGTGGTCATCGACGACCTCGAGAGCTCCGACTACAGGAAGTACATGGAGAGGGTGGGCGTCGTCGCGGACGAGATGAACCGCGCCGGGACGCTCCTGTTCATCGACAACGCGCCCAGCCACTGCTCCGCCCAGCCCCAGGAGGGCCTGGAGATGATGTCCGTCCACGAGGCCCTGAAGGTCCACGACGGCCTGAGGGACTACATGTGGAAGGCCATGGACCCCACCAAGGACAAGTACACCGCCAAGAGCTACCTCGAGGACGCCGACGGGTACTTCATCCGCGTGAAGGCGGGCCACCACATCAGGGCGCCCGTCCAGACCTGCATGATGCTGGACACGGACAAGTCCGTCCAGAACGTGCACAACATCGTCATCGTCGAGGACGACGCGTCCCTCGAGATGATCACCGGGTGCTCCACCGCGCACCATGCCAACGACGCGCTCCACGTCGGGGTGTCGGAGATGTACGTCGGGGACAACTCGTCGCTCACGTTCTCCATGATCCACAGCTGGGGCAAGCAGACCGGCGTGCGCCCGAGGACGGCGACCGTCGTCGGCAAGAACTCCGCGTTCTCCAACAACTACGTCATCCTCAACCCGGTCGGGAGCCTCCAGAGCTTCCCCTCCGCCACCCTCGCCGAGGGCGGCAGCGCCATGTACAACACCATGTGCATCGCCCACGAGGGATCCGACATCGATACCGGGGGGATGGTCTACCTCAACGGCAAGAGGAGCAACGCCCAGATCATGAGCAGGAGCATCTCCATGGGCGGGCACATGTGCGCCCGTGGCAGGCTCGTGGGCAACGCCCCCGAGGTCAAGGCCCACCTGGAGTGCAGGAGCATCATCATGAAGGACGGCGGCTCCACCAGCGCGGTCCCCGAGCTGGAGGCGCACGTCGCCGACGTGGAGATGACCCACGAGGCGGCGGTCGGCAAGATCGCCCAGGACCAGATCGAGTACCTCATGTCCCGCGGGCTCACCGAGGACGAGGCGGTCAGCATGATCGTCAGGGGATTCCTCTCGGGCAGCATCAACGGCCTGCCCGCTGAGCTCCAGAAGGAGCTCGACGACGCCATCTCCAAGGCCAACCTGGGGGACTGAGCATAAACTTCGAGGGGGGACGAAGGTCCCCCCGAAACTTTATCACATTTCCTGGGCATTCGCCCGATATGTCCGACGACTCATACGGGCGTCCCATCCTCGTGACGCTGATCGGCATCCTCTACCTCCTCATCGGGATCGTGGTTATCCTCGGGGCGGTGGGCCTCAGCTACGTGAGCATCGACACCCTCATCGACCACGGCCTCGACAGGACCGTCGCGGACCTCCTGTCCTCGTTCGGCATCGGCGTCGCCGTCCTGGGCGTGATCTACGTTATCCTCGCCATCGGCTTCTTCAGGGGCTGGAGCGTCATGTGGTACCTCGGAGTGCTCTTCACGGTCCTCGGAATCATCGGCTCCCTGTCCCTGCTCCTCATGACCGGCGGGATCTCCGTCATCGGCCTGATCGTCGAGGTCGCCATCATGTGGTACCTGTTCAGGCGCAACGTCAAGCAGTTCTTCCTCGGCCACGAGTGAAGCCAAACGGGGCTCCGGCCCCCTTTCCCCGCTGTTCTCCCGCACGCCCCGAGGTCATTGGACCTAGCTCCGAAGACGAACGAACCCTTATTATCGGGGAAGCGACATGTCCTTAGGATATGTCAGACAACCCATATCAGCGCCCCCTTCTGGTGACGATACTCGCGGCGATCTACATCCTCGTCGGGATCATCTCCATCATCGGAGGCATAGCATGCAACATGGTGACCCCGCAGGACCTCATCGACGCGGGAGTCTCCAAGGACATCGCGGATGTCGCCGGAACGGTCGGAATCATCCTGGCCGTGCTCGGCGTCGTCTACCTCATCGTGGCCGCCGGCTTCCTCAAGGGCTGGAGCGTCATGTGGTACCTCGGAGTCATCATCTCGGTCATCAGCATCATCGGATGCATCTACATGGCCGTCACCGGGAACTGGACCTCCGCGATCCTCCTGATCATCGACCTGGTCATCCTCTGGTACCTGTTCAGGCCCAACGTCAAGCTCTTCTTCCTCGGTCACGAGTGAAGCCGAAACCCCGGGGCTCCGGCCCCACCCTTTTTCTACACATTGCGCAATCATCCGGACATGCCTGAAAGCGACCGTCCGTTCTCGTCCATCCTCATGGCCGTCCTCCTCCTCGTCGGAGGGCTGATCACGCTTGCCGCGGGGGCGGGCTACATGGACAACCCGGACGTCATGGACTTCGTGGCGGCTCTCGACATCATCGCCGGTGCCGCGCTGGTCATCGGCGGCATCTGCTGCCTGATCGGGAAGCCCAACCTCTGGAAGATCACCCTCGGGGCAGTCGCGGTCGAGGCGGTCGCCGGGATCTGCATGATGACCGTCACCGTGATCGGCGGCATCATCCTCGTCCTGATATGCGCCGTCTTCGTCTGGTGGCTACACACCTCCGCCATCAGGCGCTGGTTCGGAGTCTGAACTCCGCGCCGCCCTCCACGAGGGTCAGCACGTTCCCGTCGGGGTCGAGTATCGACACCGCGGTGCCGAAGGGCCCGCGCGCGGGGTCGGAGGCGAACCTCACGCCCTCGTCTATCAGCCTGCGGCGCGAGTTGTACGGCGAATCCACCTGAAGGTAGATCCCGGTCTCCCCTCCGCAGTGCGGCGACCTCTCGAGGACTATCCTGCACCCTCCGCGAGACATGTACGCGCGGGAGCCGTCCTCGCCGAGGAGGCCGAACCCCAGGACGTCCACGTAGAATCCCACGGACCTGCGCAGGTCCGACACGCGGACGGTGACGGCGAACACGGACTCCGGGAGCCCCTCCGTCGTGTACTCGAAAAGCCCTCCCTCGGGATCTCCCAGCGGCATGGGGGAACCGTATGCGGCGCCCTTATTTGGCTTTGGCCGGACCTGGAAAACCGCAATCCGTCAACAATCGTTAAATACATCCCCATGATACCAGGGAATACTGCCCTGGTAGTGTAGCGGCCTATCATGAAGCCCTGTCGAGGCTTCGACTCGGATTCGAATTCCGACCAGGGCGCTCATCCTTATTCAGCGCCCCGGCGCCGTTTCCTGTTCCTTGGGACAAGGTTAATATCATAATCCCCCTAGCCCCGGCCATGCGCTGGATGCTGCGCTCCAAGATTCACAGGGCCACCGTCACGGAGACCCGCCTCGACTACGAGGGGAGCATTACCATCGACGAGGACCTCCTCGAGCGCTCCGGGATCTGGGTCGGCGAGAAGGTGACCGTCGCCAACGTGAACAACGGCAACCGCTTCGACACCTACACCCTGCCCGGGAAGAGGGGCAGCGGGATCGTCGCCGTCAACGGCGCCGCGGCCCACCTCTGCAGCGAGGGGGACAGGGTCATCATCATGGCCTACGAGCTCGTCGACGAGCCCATCCGCGCCAAGGTCCTGCTGGTGGACTCCGGCAACGGGGTCTCCAGGGAGCTGATCTATTGATATCCGCGTACTCGGACGGGGGGTCCCGCGGGAACCCCGGCAAGTCGGCGTACGCCATAGTCATCGTGAAGGACGGCAGAGTCGTCCACCAGCACGCGGAGTTCCTCGGCACGCACACCAACAACTACGCCGAGTACCGCGGGCTGATCTCCGCCATATCCAAGGTCATCGAGCTGGGGGAGACCGACGCGGAGTTCGTCATGGACTCCGAGCTCGTGATAAAGCAGATGCGCGGGGAGTACAAGGTCAGGTCCCCGGACATGCGGGCCCTCCACGACGACGCCGCGGCATTGGCATCGCTCATCCCGAACGTGCGCTTCCGCAACGTCCGCAGGTCAGAGGAGTTCATCCCCATGGCGGATTCCCTTCTAAACGCCGAAATGGACAGGAATCGAGGGGCCCGCTGTACGCTCTTTACTGTATTATGTTAAATACGGTTCTGTTCATGCGAACTAACATGGACAGCACACCTGCCATAGAGGCCATAGGCCTCACGAAGATGTACGGCAACTTCGCCGCCATCTCCGACGTCGATCTGACGGTCAGGCGTGGGGAGTTCATGGGCCTGCTCGGTCCCAACGGGTCCGCGACCGCGTTCGCCGCCGTGTGCTTCGTGATCGCGGCGCTGGCGATCGGCCTGATCGCGTTCGCGTCGCTGAAGCCCAAGTGGTCCAAGTGAACCGACGACGGGGCATCCGCCCCGTCACAAACATTACAAAAAAAACCGGGGGAGGGCCTTCCCTCCCCCTTCTTCACGGTTTCTATCAGGCGCGTATGCGCCCGGCGAGCTCCCCCACGGGGACCTGCCGCTGCTCCCCGGACGTCATGTCGCGGAGCGTGACCTCCCCGTTCTCCAGGTCCCTGGCGCCGACTATGACGGCGAACCTCGCGCCGGCCGAGGAGGCGAACTTCATGGCCTTGGCCATCTTCCTGTCCATGATGTCGATGTCGGCGGAGACGCCGGCCTCCCTCAGGGACGCGGCGATGCGGGCGGCCTCGACCCTCATGTCGTCGGACGCGCAGATCACGTAGGCGTCGATGCCCGCGTTCTCGTAGGAAGCGCCCTCCTTCTCCAGGGCGAGCAGCGCCCTGTCGAACCCGACGGCGAAGCCAGTGGAGAACACGCGCTCCCCTCCGAACAGCTCGGACAGGGTGTACGAGCCCCCTCCGCAGATCTGCTTCTCCGCTCCCAGGGCGGGGGCCTCGGCCTCGAAGACCATCCCGGTGTAGTAGTCCAATCCGCGGACCACTCCGAGGTCGATCTCCACGTCGCGGACGCCCATGGCGTCGAGGAACGCGACGACCTGCCTCAGCCAGTCGCCGGCCTCACCGGGGACCTCGGACAGCACCTCGGTGCCCCCGACGGTCTCCGTGAGCTTGAAGAGGGCCTCCATGTCGTCATCGGAGACGCCCATGTCCGCCAGGATCGGGCGGGCCTCGTCGTACAGCTTCTTGTCCAGCTTCTGGAGGACCTCCGCGGTCCTCTCCTGGGGCACGCCGATGTCGGCGATCCTCTGCCTGAGGACCCCGATGTGCCCGATGCGGAGCCTGTAGTCCTTCAGGCCGAGGGCCTTCAGCATGGCGGACGCGGTGGCGATCGCCTCGGCGTCGGTCTGGGGGGTGGCGACGCCGATGATCTCGGCGCCGAACTGGAAGAACTCCCTGTACCTGCCGCTCTGGGGGCGCTCGTACCTGAAGCACTGCCCGAAGTAGAACACCTTGATCGGCTTCGGGTCGTTGCTCATGCCGTTGACGAACATCCTGACCACGGGGGCGGTCATCTCGGGGCGCAGGGCGATGGACCTACCGCCCTTGTCCTCGAAGGCGTAGAGCTCCTTCAGGACGTTGGGGCCGGACCTGAGGATGAACAGCTCGGAATCCTCGAAGATGGGTGTCTCCACCTCTCTGAACCCGAAGGTCCTCGCGGTATCCCTGAGCCTTCCCTCGTAGAACCTGCGCCTCTCCATCTCGTCGGGCAGGAAGTCCCTGGTCCCGCGCGGACACTGTATCATGGGTGCGGCGATGGCAGGGAACGATAAATATGTCACCCAATCGCGCAAGCGGAAACGTTCGGACCTGCGATCGCCCGGAAACCTGTCGGAACAGGATGCTGGCATGTGCACGCGGACGTATTCTGCCGGCATCCGCGACATCAGGGCACGATGCCCTCCGAAGGGACGGCTGCGACAGCTTACATTAAAACGGAGCTATGGTATTAGCACCTAGGTGTTTCTATGAAAAAGCTGTTGATGGTGACTGCGGTGGGATTGGTTCTCGCGACGTCCGTGATTCTGATGCTTCCCGCATCCGTCGACGAAACGACGGCCGAAGGTACTTCCGGTACGAACTGGTATCTAGATGGGACCGTCCTGACGATCACCGGAAACACCCACCAAGATTACTACGACAAGGATGCGCCATGGGGCACGGACATAACGGAGGTCTACGTAGGCAACAACGTGACATACATCGGGGCCTATGCGTTCGCGGACTGCACGCAGCTTACGGCCGTCCACCTCGGCAACGGTGTTGAAAACATAAGCATGAATGTTTTCGAAGGATGCACCTCTCTGACGTCCATAGAACTCCCAGCATCTTTGAGAGGCCTGGGATCGGAGGCGTTCATGAACTGCACCTCCCTGGAATCGGTCATAATACCGGACGGCGTGACGGAGATCAGCGACGGCCTGTTCAGCGGCTGCACCTCCCTGAGATCGGTAGGCCTCAGCCAGAACGCCGAGCTCGTCCGTGGAGGGGTGTTCTACATGTGCACATCGCTCACCAGCATAACTTTCCCGTCCAGCGTGACCAAACTCGGGACCGGGATGTTCAACTGGTGCACGAGCCTCCAGAATGTGGTGCTGCCGTCCGGCATAAAGGAGATCCCGGCCTCCACATTCTACCAATGCACGGCCCTGGAGTCCATAGACATACCGGACTCTGTGATCTACATCGAATCCACGGCATTCCAGGAGTGCACGTCCCTCAGGTCCATAGTAATGCCCGACTCGCTGTACAGCATCGGCTACATGTCATTCTACAAATGCACGGCGCTCGAATCGGTCGTCATGTCCGACTCCCTCTCGATCATAGGCAAATGCGCGTTCATGGACTGTCCGTCCCTGAAGACCGTCGAAATGCCTGCAACGATCAAAACCATAGAGGAAAGGGCTTTCGAGGACTGCGGATCGCTGGAATCGATCGTCATCCCCAGCGGGCTGGAGACAATCAGGGAGAGGACTTTCGAGGACTGCGCGTCCCTGAGGTCCCTCGTCGTCTCGGACACCGTTGTCGAAATCGAGGAGATGGCGTTCGACGGATGCTCGTCCTTGGAGGAGGTGATCCTTCCCGACAGCGTGCAGATTGTAGGGACGTACGCATTCAATATGTGTTCCTCGATGACGAACCTTGTCCTGGGTTCGGGCCTGCGTGTGATGGAGGCCAGGGCATTCTCCGATTGCTCATCTCTGGAAACGGTGACATTCGGAAACGGCCTGGAAACCCTGAACAACGCCGTGTTCATAGACTGCACATCACTGAAGGAAGTCGTCCTTCCGACCGGGCTAGAGACCTTGGGCCCGGCAGCATTCGGTAACTGCACATCGCTGAAAACCGCAGTCGTCCCCGGGACGGTTGCGACCGTGGGGTACGCGGCCTTCTCCGACTGCACTTCGCTGGAATCCGTCACACTCGGCGAAGGCATCGGCGAGATTGGGGCGCGTGCGTTCTACGGATGCACATCCCTCAGTGAGATAAGCATACCCGGCAGCGTGAAGACCATCGGTGAAAGCGCGTTCTACGACTGCACGAGCCTCCCTGAGCTCGAACTTCCGGACGGGGTGACGATCGGCGAGGACGCATTCTCCGAATCAACCTCCGGAAGCGGATCCGGGAGATCCGATTCGTCCGTGCCGTCTGTAAGCCCCGTGCTGATCCTCGCGATTGCCGCCGTTATCATCGCAGCGCTGATCTATGCCCTTGTCCGCCACAACCATTGAATGACGGACGGTTAACCTCGGAAAGACTCCGGAGACCACGACCCACGCAACCCCGGACATCGACTCCGACATGTCACCAAGCTCCGCAGAACGAAGAGAGGCAGCGACGGGAACAGCGGCAGGCATCCTGACGATGCAGGCAGGATGACGAACTGCAAGACAATTCTATGCAGAACGGAAACGTCGGCAGACGATTCCCGAAACACGGAATAGAAGGATGAGTGCGGACGCCGGGATTCGAACCCGAGTTCTAACCTTGGCAAGGTTAAGTGATAACCAGCTACACTACGTCCACACAGTGCAAGCCAGGGATTGACTCCCCTCATATAAAGGTTATGGCGGTCCCCGTACCATACGGAGCCAGGGGGCGCGGGCGTCCGAAAGGGGCCTTATAAATATTTATAAACGTCCAGCAGGTACGGCCGTTCGAAGAAGGTTGTCTGAGTCGGTCTCAGGCAGGTTTCGGATCAGTGATCCGCATGATTTCCAAATTCACAGACATAGGCATCCCCGAGGATGTCGCCAAGGCCATGGACGACATGGGATGGGAGGAGCCCACCCCGATCCAGACGAACTCCGTCCCCCTGGGGCTCAAGGGCACCGACATGTTCGCCCAGGCCCAGACCGGGACCGGGAAGACCGGCGCGTACGGCTCCATCATCCTCGGCACCATCGAGGCGGGCAGGAAGGTCCCCTCCGCGATCGTCCTCGTCCCCACCAGGGAGCTCGCCAACCAGGTGTCCGAGGAGCTGACCAAGCTCTCAAAGTACTCCGGCCACGTGTGCACCCCCATCTACGGCGGAGCGAGCATCGAGGGCCAGATCAAGAAGCTGGAGGGCGGCTGCGACATCGTCGCCGGGACCCCCGGGCGCGTCAGGGACATGATCAACAGGAAGGTCCTGAACCTCTCCGAGATCGACACCC
>JAUNXZ010000071.1 GCA_030539515.1 Thermoplasmata archaeon | reverse complement strand
GGTCCTTTTAGCATATAAGGGTATCGTTCGTGCCCGCGTGAGCCCCGCATAATCCCGCTTCGCGGGGCGTCCTAAAATATTTTAAATTAAAGGAAACATGCCGCGCGCGGTAGCAAAATGCCCGAGATTGTTTACGATATCGTGGAGAAGATCGCGGTCCTCTCCGAGTCATCGAAGGGATGGACGAAAGAGCTCAACCTGATCAGCTGGAACGAGAGGGACCCCAAGTACGACATCAGGGAGTGGTCCCCCGACCACGAGAAGATGGGCAAGGGCATCACCCTCTCCGAGGAGGAGGCCGCTGTCCTGAAGAAGGCCCTCGCCACGAGGGACCTCTGACAAACCCTTCCCGCGGGGGCGCCCATTCTTGCCGGTGACCGCCGTCGACTACCTCGAGAGGTTCCTCGGGGACGTGGACAGGGTCCTGGCCGGGCGCCCCGGCGCAATCTCCGAGGACAGATGGCTGTCCAACAACTACGACCCGGACAAGCTCCGGCTCATTACCCCGTACCTCGACTTCGAGGACCCCCGCGTCCGCGCCGAGACCGTCGCCCTCCTGGGCAACGTCCGCGAGCGCTCCGTCGCCGGGAAGATAAGGAGCATGAAGGGCGACGAGGACTCGGTCACCATGGCCTGCCTCGGGTACCTCACGCTGCTCGAGGAGGACGACGAGGCCATCCCGGAGCTGTTCGACGTCATGGAGCACGCCCGCGGCTCCGAGTTCAACCAGGCCGCCAGGCGCATGGCCGCGGTGGCCCGCACCGAGGACCTTCCCAGGGTGCGCAAGATATACGGGCAGGTCGGGGGCACCATGCGGGACGAGACCCGCCTGGTCCTCGAGAGGATCATCGCCCGCGACCCGTCGCTGCAGCCCACCAGGGACCTGATCCTCAGCGTCCCCGTGTACCCCGACGAGACCAAGTTCGAGTCGTTCCTCGACAGCTCGATCGAGTACCTGGACGTGCGCTACAGGGCCAACGTGCTCCCCCGCGATTCCATCTCGTCAACGACGTACAACAACGTCGCCCGCGCCATCCGCAGGATGCGCACCCGCCTGTACAACGAGGCGGACAACCTCCAGTACTACGGCCCGGACAAGGAGGACCGCTTCCGCGAGCTTTCCGACCTCGTGAAATGGGCCAACGCCGACCTCGCCGGCAAGAGGGTCATCCAGACCGAGGACCCCGGGAAGTCCAGGGCCTGCCCCCGCTGCGGCAACATGCTGGTGTGCTACAAGGGCATGTGGGTCTGTCCAGACTGCGGCGGGAACCTGTGACGTAGGCTCCCCCACTTTAAATAGGGGAAGGGGGATGGGGTCCCAGAGGCATTCGGGTAACCTCCACTCCGCCCAGGAGCGGGAGATTTATTTGGGATACCTTGAACATCAAGGAGAAATTGAGATGGCATACGGAGGTTACAGGGACAGGGACAACGACAGGCCCAGGGAGTTCTTCAAAGCGACCTGCTCGGACTGCGGCAAGGAGTGCGAGGTCCCGTTCAAGCCCACCCAGGGAAGGCCCGTCTACTGCAGGGACTGCTTCAGGAAGCACCAGCCCGCAGACAGGGACAGGAGCAGGTACTGAACCGCTCCCTCGACCCCCTCGGGGGTCGGAAAAACACCTTAAAAACCCCAATTCTTCCGGGGATCCCGGGATCCGGGACCGTCATTCCTTCTTCGGCTTGCGCGACGACACCATGTGGTTGAAGTCGTACTGCCCGAAGAACCTCAGGATCGAGAGGCAGACCATCATAACGGCCATGCACGCCACCATCAGGATGATGCCGGCGGCCGTGTGGCCCATGTACGCGATGCCGACGCCGATGCAGGCGCCCATCGTCGCCAGATAGAAGACGAGGCGGCTGAGCTTCCTCGTGCGGACGGGGTCCATGTCAGGCTACCCTGTCCCCGGATGTGTGGGACGCGCCCTCGTCCCAGACCTGGGTGGACTCGAACACCCACAGCCCGGAGGCGTGCATCCCCTTCTTCTCCAGGAGCCCGTTCATCCTGTCGAGCTCCGGCCCCCCGTGGACGTGGTCCACGGCGACGGCCCTCAGGGAGTAGCCGTCCTTGCCCATCCACACCAGGAACTCCGCGTTGGGGCACGCCTCCAGGTACCGCGACGCGCGGTACATGAACGCCTCGCCAACGCAGATCCTCCCGTCCTCGTCCGCGATGAGCGCCCCGAGCACTATGGAGTGGGGGAACCCGTCGTCGGACACGACGGACAGCACCTTGGAGCTGTCCGGATGCCTCAGGAGCCTGAGGACGTGGGGCTGGATGGGCTGGGGGGACATCACTCCTCGTTTGCCCTCTTGCGGTTCGCGATGGCGAGGATAGCGTAGTAGATGACAGTCGCAACGATGACTCCGGTGAACATCTCGAAGGTTACGTCCATGCGCCGTTATCCCCCTCACCGTAGATAAACCCGACTGGGAACGCTCAGTTCCCCACCGGGCACTGGACCGGCCTCAGGTGCTGGACCACCAGCTTGAGCTTCCCGCCCTCGTAGTAGGGGATGGTCGAGCAGTCGCAGGTGACCTCCGTCCCGGGGATGATCCTCCTCCTGACCGCGTTGGACGGGCTCCCGACGTTCGTCACGTTGACGGTGCAGTCGCTGCACGAGACGGTGTTGCCGAACAGGGAGTAGCACTTGGTCCCGATGACCTCGTCGGAAGGCTTGCCGAAGGCCTTCTCCGCCGCCCTGTTCATCCAGATGATCGTGTGCTGGGAGTCGTGGATGATTATGATGTCGTCCACGGCGTCCAGGATCATGTTCATGAGCTTCTCGGTGTACAGCTCCTGCTTGGTCACATCAGAATCCATGTTAGCCCCGCTGTCCAGTAGCGCGTGCATGGGTAAAAAGGACGCGCCGACGGACGGTCCCCTCAACCCCTGTGAACCCCCGCGGCCGTTATCGCCACATTCGGTTGCATCCGCTACGAAATTCGTAGAAACGGATGGGTTTTTCTGAGGAATTTGGAGCGTTCGGGGCTCACTTCGAACGCGTGAAACTGGCGGTTTTTTATAGGGCTACTCGTTTCGGAGGGGCTAATGAGCTACGATGTCGTCATTATCGGGGCCGGATGCGCCGGCCTCACGGCCGGGATTTACGCGAGGTCCAAACTTATGAAGACCCTGATCCTGGACTCCGGACGCGTCGGCGGCCAGCTCGTCAGCCTGTACCCCGAGAAGGGGATCCACAACTACCCCGGGTTCGAGACCATACAGGCCAGGAAGCTGTCCGACAAGCTCTACGCGCAGGCCGAGGCATCGGAGTGCGAGATCCACGAGAACGAGAAGGTCATCGACATCCTCAACGGCGAGGAGGAGCTCGTGGTCACCACGCCCCAGGGCGAGTACCACACCAAGTCCGTCATCGTCGCCATCGGCATGGGCAGCTTCAAGCCCAAGAAGATGGGGTGCCCCGGCGAGGAGGAGCTCTACGGGAAGGGCGTCACGTACATCCTGCCCGTGAAGGAGGAGCTGGTCGGCAAGAAGGTCACGATGTTCGGCGGCGGCAACAGCGCCATCGACATGGCCCTGATCGCCGACTCCGTCACCGACACGACCATCGTCCACAGGAGGCCGGAGTTCAGGGCGGACGAGTCCACCGTGAACCACCTCAAGGAGAGCGCGATCACCGCCATCATGAACGCGAACCTCGTCTCGATCAACGGTACGGACCGCGTCGAGTCCGTTACGCTCTCGGTGGACGGGGAGGAGCGCGTGGTCCCCACCGACCTCGCCGTGATCAACATCGGCATCTCCGCGGACCTGGAGGACCTGAAGGTCTGGGGCCTGGACCTCAACCAGGACGGCCTCATCAAGGTGGACTTCGACATGAGCACGAGCCGCCCCGGGATCTTCGCCTGCGGCGACGTCGTCAGCTACCCCGGCAAGTTCAAGCAGATCACGACAGCCATGGGCGAGGCGACCACCGCCGTCCTCATGGCGCACCGCTTCGTCAAGAAGCCGTACTGGTCCTGATCCGCGCAACCGTTATTCCCGTGCGGGCCATGCAGCTCAACATGAAGGGGACATTCTCCGCCGAGGGCATCCTCTGCGACGGCCGCGGGCGCAGGCGCGGCTGGGTCACGTCCGAGGACGGCGCCGTCACCGGCATCGGGGACGGCGACTGCCCCGTCGAGCCGGACGTCACCGGGTTCATCCTGCGGGACGTCCTCAACATGCACACCCACTGCGCCGACTACGGCCTGGATGTCCCGCCCGGCCTGTCGCTGGAGGAGCTCGTGGCCCCTCCGGACGGCCTCAAGCACAGGTACCTCCGCTCCGCGTCCGCGGAGGAGCTGTCGTCCAGCATGTCCCGCTTCTCCCGCGACTCGTCGTCCTTCGGCAGCTCCTCGTTCGTGGACTTCCGCGAGGGCGGCGCCGAGGGATGCCGCATGCTCAGGGCCGCGTCCCCGGACGCGGTCATCCTCGGCAGGCCCCTGTCCCCCGAGTTCGACCCGGAGGAGGCCGCGGAGATCCTCTCCGTCGCGGACGGGTTCGGCATATCCAGCATCTCCGACATGGACCATCGGTACGTCGAGTCGCTGGCCGACGCGGCGCGCGAGGCCAGGGCCGTGTTCGCGATACACTGCAGCGAGAGGGTCCGCGAGGACATCGACTTCGTGCTCTCCCTGGACCCGGCGTTCGTGGTCCACATGTGCGAGGCGACCGACACGGACCTCACTAAGTGCGCCGAGGCGGAGGTGCCGGTGGTCGTCTGCCCCACGTCCAACCGCTACTTCGGACGCGAGCCCCCCATAGCCAGGGCCCAGGCCTGCGGAGTCGACCTCGCGATCGGGACGGACAACGGGATGCTCTGCGCACCGGACATGCTCTCCGAGGCCGCCGCCTTCATGGACGCGGCGCATACCCAGGGAGGGGATCCGGAGGAGGCCCTTCGCGCGCTCGCGCGTCTATCCCCCAAGATATTAAATGCCGTCAAATCCAATCAAGGTGCAGCAGATCCGGGACCCGTGACGGTGCTTCCGGCGCCCGGGCTGGGCGCCGAGGAGGCGATCAGGGCGAGGGAACAACGGATCCGTCTTGAAGAGAAAGGGAGGATCTGAAAGATGTCATTCAAGAACATACTCGTGCCGACAGACGGCAGCGAATACACCAAGGAGGCCGTCAGAAGGGCCATGGAGCTGGCCAAGATAGCCGGCGGGAAGGTCACCGCCCTCTACGTGCTCGACCAGACCATTCTCACCAACATGCCCATGGACACCGCGGTCATGAACGTGTACAACACCCTCGAGAAGGAGGGGAAGGACGCGGTGGACTTCGTCCGCGACCTCGGCGCCCAGGAGGGGGTCGAGGTGGAGCTGTCCATCAAGGAGGGCACCCCCGTCAAGGTCATCCTCGACGAGTCGCCCAACTACGACATCATCGTCATGGGAACGCTCGGTAGGACCGGCATGTCCAAGCTCCTCATGGGAAGCGTCGCCGAGAGGGTCGTCAGGGCATCCCTCTGCCCCGTGATGGTCGTCAGATCCCCGGAGGCCTCGAACTAAATGAGCAAGACCGTAGCTGACGTGATGACCGCCGCGCCCATCGTCGTGGAGGTCCCCGGGTCCCGCACGGACGCCATCAACATAATGGTCCGCAACGGGCTCACCGGACTGCCGGTCATCCGCGCCTCCGACGGCAAGCTCGTCGGCATCGTCTCCAGGAGGGACGTCTTCAGGAACTTCGAGGAGGAGCAGCTCTCCCTCGTCATGAAGAAGAAGTGCATCACGATCTCCCCGGACGCCACCGTCGAGGAGGCGGCCGAGATCTTCAGCGCCAAGAGGATCCACAGGCTCCCCGTGGTGGACGACGGCATGCTCATCGGCATCGTAACCCCCACCGACCTGCTCAAGATCGTCAGGGACATGAAGACCCCGCTGGTCGCCGAGGACGTGATCCGCACCACCTGCGTCACCGCCTGGGAGGGCGAGCCCCTCGCGTACACGATCTCCGCGATGAGGGTCAGCGACGTGGCCGCCGTGCCCGTCCTGGACTCCCACGGCAAGTTCGTCGGCATCCTGACGGACAGGGACCTGTTCAGCGACCAGTCCAAGGACACCGAGCTCCTCAAGGAGCTGGGCATCGCCGACGTCGGCAACATGGCCGGCGCCAGGAACGTGCTGCCCCTGTTCTACTCCGCCACGGACAAGTACCAGAGCGACAGCAGGACGGTCAGCGAGGTCATGGTCAGGGACCCGTACTCGGTCTTCAAGAAGACCAACCTGTCCGAGGTCGCCAAGGCCATGGTCTCCAACGACTACGGCCAGATCCCGGTGCACGGGAACAAGGACGAGCTCCTGGGCATGATTTATGATGTGGACGTGCTTTGCGCCATCACGGGATCCAAATGAGCAACGATTCAGCACCGGCCGCCAACTCCGCGGACCTGATGTCGCTGTGCAAGCGCCGCGGGTTCATATGGCCGTCCTTCGAGATCTACGGCGGGGTCGCCGGCATGTACGACTACGGCCCCCTCGGATGCTCCCTCAGGAACAACATAGTGGACGTCTGGCGCGCCATATACAAGGGGCGCGAGGGCTTCATCGAGATCGACTCCGAGACCGTCAACCCCCGCGAGGTCTTCAAGGCCTCCGGCCACGTGGACGAGTTCTCCGACTACATCACGTACTGCACCCAGTGCCAATCCCCCTTCAGGGCGGACCACCTGGTCAAGGAGTTCTTCGAGAACGCCGACGTCCTGACGCCGAAGGAGCTGGAGCAGGCCTTCGTCGACCATGACGTCAAATGCCCGGAGTGCGGGGGAGACCTCGGCCCCGTGGACGAGTTCAACCTGATGTTCAAGACGAACATCGGGCCGGGCTCCAACCGCGTGGGCTACATGAGGCCCGAGACCGCCCAGGGCATATTCGTGAACTACCAGAACCTCTACCGCTACAACAGGGAGAAGATGCCCATGGGCGTCATCCAGACCGGCAGGGGCTACCGCAACGAGATCGCGCCCAGGCAGGGCATGATCCGCATGAGGGAGTTCAACATGATGGAGGTCGAGCTCTTCGTCGACCCCGACGACAAGGACTGGCCCCGCTTCAAGGACATCGAGAACGAGGAGATCGACCTGGTCCCCAACACCGGCGTCGGCATGATCACCACCACCGTCGGCAAGGCCGTGGAGGACGGGATCATCGCCAACCGCGTCCTGGCGTACTTCGTGTACACCACGAGGCAGCTCCTGGTGAGGCTCGGCGTGGACCCGAAGAGGCTCAGGTTCAGGCAGCACGACAGGGACGAGATGGCCCACTACGCCGCGGACTGCTGGGACGCCGAGGCGCTCCTGTCCATCGGATGGACCGAGATCACCGGCATCGCCGACAGGGGCTGCTGGGACCTCTCCAGGCACGCGGAGTACTCCGGCGCCGACCTCACCCACTTCCGCAGGTTCGACGAGCCCAGGGAGATGGAGGTCGAGAAGGTCAGGGCGAAGCACAAGGCCCTCGGACCCGAGTTCAAGGGGAAGGCCAAGGACATCGCCGCGGCGATGGAGACGAAGACCCCCGCCGACGTGAAGGACGGGAAGCTCACCGTCAGCGTGGACGGGGAGGACATCGTCCTGGACGACAGGTTCTTCGAGGTCGCCACCGTCAGGGAGAAGGTCGCCGGGGACCGCGTGATCCCCCACGTGATCGAGCCCTCCCACGGGCTGGACAGGATCTTCTACACCGTGCTGGAGCACGCGTACTCCCGCGACGAGAAGGAGGACTACACCGTCCTCAGGCTCAGGCCCGAGGTCGCGCCCATCAAGGTCGGCGTCTTCCCGCTGATGGAGAAGGACGGCCTGGACGACATGGCCCGCTCCATCTACGAGGGCGTCCACTCGCACCGCGTCGAGGCCTACTACGACGGCTCCGGGACGATCGGGAAGAGGTACGCCCGCATGGACGAGGTCGGCACCCCCTGGTGCATCACCGTCGACTACGACTCCCTCCCCGGAGGCGCCCACGAGGGCACCGTCACCATCAGGGACAGGGATTCCAAGGAGCAGAGGCGCGTCCGCGCGGACGAGGTCCCCTGCGTCATCGACCGGCTCATCGCCGGAACGCCCTTCGCGGACCTTTGAGGTATTTAATACCTCACGTCCCGCGTCAAACCTCTTACCATTTTTCGGACCCCGCTACCAGTTTCTTGGGGGATTCTGCCAGACATCCGACGGAATCCGCAGAATCTATGGAATGTGTTATATCCGTTGTAGGTGGATTGGATATCCAGAGGTGTAAAATGGGAGTAAAAGACCTAGAAGACCTGAAGAAGCTGGCAATGCTGAGATCCCAGATAGACGGAGTCTCTGTCCAGTCCGTCATGTCTGCCGAATTCCCCACCGTATCGTCGGACGACCGCATCGCGGACGTCCTCGCCGTCATGAAGGAGACCAAATACCAGGACATCCCGGTGGTCGACGGAGGGGAGTATCAGGGAATGGTCAGCTACGCGTCCATACTGCGCAAGAAGAGCGTCACGCTGGATGCGAAGGTCAAGGGCCTCGTGAGAGGGCTCCCCACGGTGACCCCCGACATGGAGATCACCAAGATCGCCGAGATGATGGTCTCGACCAACTGCAGGCAGCTCCCCATCGTGAGCGGCAAGAAGGTCACCGGCATCGTCCAGAGGAACAGGCTGATCGAGGTCGTCAGGAACATCAAGGCCCTGAAGGAGATCAAGGTCTGGGAG
>JAUNXZ010000070.1 GCA_030539515.1 Thermoplasmata archaeon | reverse complement strand
AGAATAAAAAAATTTAGTATAATATTTTTTATCTTAGCAACCTGTCAAATACCCGCACGCCATATCCCATCTCATGGAGTTCATCGGCCGCGGGTACGAGCTCGGGAAGCTCGAGGACCTTTACCGCAAGGGCAGGGGCATTGCGGTCATCTGGGGCCGCCGCCGCGTCGGGAAGAGCGAGCTGATCAAGCACTTCATGGACGGGAAGGAGGGAATCTACTACGAGATAGGGGACGAGCGCGGACCTGCCATTCTGTCCGAGTTCTCCGCCATCGTCGCCGACGCCATCGGGTCCAGGGCATCCTCGTACCCCTCGTGGAGGGACGCCATCCTGGAGTATGCGGACCACGCACCCGGCAGGAAGGTCATCGCCATCGACGAGTTCCAGTACCTCATGATGTCCGAGCCCGGCATCCTGAAGGGCCTCCAGGCGCTCTGGGACGGGGAGCTCTCGAAGCGCGACGTGCTCCTGATCCTGTGCGGGTCGTACCTCTCCGTGATGAGGGGCGTCGCCGGAAGCTACGACAGCGAGCTGTACGGCCGCTACGGCTACAACGACCGCCTGCTGCCTTTCACCTTCACCGAGGCGTACGGGAGCAGGGAGGACCACCGCAGGGCGGTGGAGGAGTACGCCGTCACCGGCGGGGTCCCGTACTACATGGAGCTGATGGATCCCGGGAAGAGCCCGGTCGACAACCTCATAGCCATGACCCTCGACCGGGGTGCTCCGCTGGCCAACGAGCCTCTGTACGTCTTCAAGGGGGAGCTGAAGGACTCCTCCGGATACGGGTTCTACATCCGGTCCATCGCCATGGGCAACCGGAGGATGGGCGATATCGCATCGTCTGCGGGAAGGAAGGGCTCGGAGGTCTCCCCGATCCTCCAGAGGCTGCAGGACATCGGCGCCGTCGAGCGCACCGTCCCGATAACCGCGGACCCGGAGACGTCCCGCCGCGGGATCTACGAGGTCGCGGACGTCTTCATGCTCGCGTGGTACCGCTTCGTCTACAGGGCCCGCAGAGGTACGAGGGATGACACCGCGGATGCGGCCATCGGCCACCTCAGGGCGCATTTCATGGACACGCACGTTGCGCACGTCTTCGAGGACGTCTGCAGGGAGGTCCTGAGGGAGGCGCTCAGGGCCGAGGATATCTCCGCTTCATACGGCAGGTATTGGAACGACAGGGACGAGATCGATGTCGTGGCCATCGACGGGGAGAACAGGGTGGTGTACGCCGGCGAGTGCAGGTTCCGCGACGATCCGGTGGACCGCGATGTTCTGGAGGAGCTCGTAGCGAAGTGTGCCTACGCCAAGGAGTTCGATGGATACACAATCCGGTACTGCCTGTTCTCGGTGTCCGGATACACGGATGCCGCCCTGGAGATGGCCGAGGCCGAGGGGGCAATCCTGTTCGACAACGGCAGGGTGATGCCCCGGTTCGGGATATGACGGATTCCCCCGCAGGAGGGAGGCCATGCACACCTTCCCGCCCCCAATCGTCCACGGCATCCCCTCCCCTATTCCGAGTTTCTTATACTCCGGACGCGGTGGGACCTTCCGAAGCCGATGCGGGCGGGACTGGACCCGTCGTCATCGGTTCGAGGATACCATGACCCAAGGCACCGATGACCTGTTTGAGATGGGGTACGCACGTTACGCCGCGGAGCTCGGGAACGGCATGATCATGCTGAACACGGGAATCATGCATCGGAACGGCGAAGGCGCCGTGCAGTCCGACAAGAAGGCCTGGGCATGGCACCACCGGGCGTTGATGGGCGGCGAGGTCAAGCGGTCCCCGTGGATGAAGGGGACGGTCCCGTCGTCGACTGAGGCGCAGGCAGGTGTGCGAAGATGTCCGAACAGCCCACGTTAAAACTTCCACGGGCTCCCCAGCTCCGTTCTTCGTCCGATAAGGATCAGATGTGGCGGGACGTTTAGAAACTGATGGGATCGGACCGCGATGTCCCGCATCATCGGTCCGGGGATGCCATGACCCAAGGCGCCGACGGCCTGTTTGCGAGGGGCAGGGCATGCTGCAGAGGGGACGGCGTGGAGCTGTCCTTCGAGCAGGCCGCGTACTGGTTCGGGCAGGCCGCATCGATGGGGCATAGCTCCGCCCAGTTCATGCTGGGCGAGATGCACAGGCGCGGGATGGGGGTGGAGCAGTCCTACGAGCAGGCCTTCGAGTGGTATACGAGGTCCGCGGAGGGCGGCGACTCGGGCGCTATGTGCGCCCTGGGCAACCTATACTGTGACGGCGCAGGCGTGGAGCAGTCTTACGACAAGGCTGTCGAATGGTACACGAGGTCCGCGGAGGGCGGTGACTCGGACGCCATGTACAACATGGGCGACCTGTACTTCCACGGGGACGGCGTGGAGCAGTCCTACGAGCAGGCCTTCGAGTGGTACCGCAGATCCGCCGAAGCCAACCAGAAAGGCTTCGCCAGCAGAATGATGGCCTTCATGTACTGCGAGGGGAAGGGCGTGGAGCAGTCCTGCGAGAGGGCCGTCGAGGTGTATTCCGGATTCGAGCGGGAGGATCCAGGCGAATCCGCGTACGATCTCGGAAGCAGCTACTATCTGGGTGCGCCGGTCGATCAGTCCTACGAGCTGGCCGCCGAGCTGTACAGGATAGCCGCGGACAGGGGCAATTCATGGGCCCGGCTCGAATTATCATTGATGTACTGTGAGGGGAAGGGCGTCGAGCAGTCCTACGAGAAGGCGGTCGAAATCTATTCCTCATTCATAAATCTGGATATCGGTAATTCCGCCTGCGGTCTGGGCGACATCTACTTCGAGGGGACCAACGGTGTGCAGTCCTACCGGATGGCCGCCGATCTGTATGTGGTATCCGCGGAGCACGGATGCTCCTGGGGCATGTACAGCATGGGCAGCATGTACTACCATGGATACCCCGGCTTCGAGCAGTCCTACGAGAAGGCCATGGAGTGGTATCTCAGGGCGGCGGAACTCGAAAATCCAATAGCTATGAAATGCATCAGCGAGATGTATCGCGACGGCATCGGTGTCAAGCAATCCGACAAGAAGGCCAGGTTGTGGCATTTCGCCGCGATGACCGCGGGAACTGCGAGGAACGGGCCTGGAACCAGGCGATCGGGTCCGTTCCCGAACCTGCTTAGGGAAACGGGGGGAGGACCCCCCCGGTTGTTTCACCCGAGGAGGCTGAAGACCTTCTCGGAGTACCCGACGATGTCGTCGACGGGCATGCCTGCGATGAGCGCTGCCTGGTCGTACATGATCGTCGCCAGGACCTTCGCCTTCTCCTGGTCGTTCGCCACGGCGTCCTTCAGCGCCGCGTACGCCGGATGGTCGGCGTTGATCTCCAGGACGCGCCTGGCCTTCACGGACTGGTCCCCGGGGATCGTGGAGAAGTACTTCTCCATCTCAAGCGACACGTCGCCGTCGGCGCTGAGGCACACGGCGGTGCTCTTCAGCTTGCTGGAGAGCCTGACATCGGACACGGAGTCGCCCAGCGCGTCCTTGACGAACGACAGGACGTCCTTCTCGGCCTCGGCCTTCTCCTCCGCCTCCTTCCTCTCCTCATCGGTCTCCAGGCCCAGGTCCCCGCCCGCGACGTCGCAGAACTCCTTCTCGTCGTAGGAGCGCAGCGTCTTCAGCGCGAACTCGTCGGCGTCCTCGGACAGGAGCAGGATGTCGTATCCCTTGGCGGACACCTGCTCGGTCTGCGGGAGCTGCTTCGCCCTTGCGACGCTCTCCGCCGAGGCGTAGTAGATCCTCTCCTGGCCCTCGGGCATGGCGTCCCTGTACTCCCTGAGGGTGATCAGCTTGTCCTCCTTCATGGAGTGGAACAGGACGATGTCCTTCAGCATGTCCGCCTTCAGGCCGTACTCCTCGACCATGCCGTACTTCAGCTGGAGGCCGAAGGACTTGTAGAACTCGAGGTACTTCTCGCGCTCGTCGGCCAGCATCCTCTCCAGCTCGGCCTTGACCTTCTTCTCGATGTTCGAACGGATGGTTGCGAGCTGCCTGTCGTGCTGGAGCAGCTCCCTGGAGATGTTCAGCGAGAGGTCCGGCGAATCGACCACTCCGCGCACGAACCTGAAGCAGTCCGGCAGCAGGTCCTTGCACTTCTCCATGATCATGACGCCAGACGAGTAAAGCTGCAGCCCGGGCTCGAACTCCCTGCTGTAGAAGTTGTACGGGGCGGTCTTGGGGATGAACAGCATGGCCTTGTAGCTCACGGCGCCCTCGGCGTTCACCCTGATGACGGACACGGGGTCCTCCCAGTCGCGGAACTTCTCCTTGTAGAACTTGAAGCACTCCTCGTCGGACGCCTCGGATTTCGGCTTCTGCCAGATGGGGACCATGCTGTTGACGGTCTCCTCCTTGATGCTGGTGACCCAGTCCTTCTTGGGCTCGCCGTTCTCGTCGGTCTCCCCGGTCTCCACCAGGTCGTCCTTCTCCAGGTCCATGCGGATGGGCCAGCGGACGTAGTCGGAGTACTTCTTGATCAGCTCGGTGAGCCTGTACTGCTCCAGGAACTCGGAGTACCTCTCGTTCTCGTCGTCCGGGCGGAGGTGCATGACCACTTTCGTCCCCCATCCGTCCATCTCCGTCTCGTCGATGGTGTAGCCGTCGGCGCCCTTGGACCTCCACCTGTAGGCCTGGTCCGACCCGTATTTCTTGGTGAACACGGTGACCTCGTCGGCCACCAGGAACGAGGAGTAGAACCCCACGCCGAACTGGCCGATGATGTCCACGTCGCCGCCCTCCTCCAGGTTCCTCTTGAAGTCCAGGGACCCGCTGTGGGCGATGACGCCGAGGTTGTTCTCCAGGTCCTCCTTGTCCATCCCGATCCCGTTGTCGGTGACGGTGATGGTGCGGGCGGCCTTGTCCGCCACGACTTTTATGCCCAGGTCGCCCCTGGACACGGTGACCTCCTCCGGCTTGGTCATCGACAGGTAGTGGAGCTTGTCGATGGCGTCGGACGCGTTGCTGATTATCTCCCTCAGGAAGATCTCCCTGTGGGTGTAGATGGAGTTGATCATCAGGTCCAGCAGCTGCTTGGACTCCGTCTTGAACTGTCTCTTGGACATGTCGTTCCCTTCTGCCGCATGGCGGCTCAACGGGGTTTGTACTATCAGAACTTCTATAAGAACCTATCATAAGTTGGATTCGTCGGGACGCTAATCCCGGCCGGGGCCTGGGCACGGCCCTCGCCACGGTTTATCAACGAAGGGGCGCATATCCGGCTCGAAGGGAAAGCCATGGCCGTGGAGACTGCGGAGGACCTCTTGGAGAAGGGCAGGATGCTCGAGGAGCTGGGCGGCCCGGACCGCATCAACGAGGCGAGGGAATGCTACCGGATGGCGGCGGAGCTCGGCAGCGCCGAGGCGTGCTGCCGCATGGGCAGGACATTCAACAGGGGCGAGGACTACATTGGCGGCCAGCCGGCGGCCGAGTGGTTCGACCGCGCCGTGCAGCTCGGGTGCCTCGAGGCGCAGGCCCGCCTCGGATGGCTCCACTACATGGGATGGGGCGTCCCGAAGGCCCACGATCTCGCATACTCGCTCATCAACGAGGCCGCCGGACAGGGGAACGCCCTCGGGCAGTACATGCTCGGTGTCATGTACGAGAGGGGCGACTACCTCCGCAGGTCCGGCGAGGAGGCGTTCGGATGGTACTCCAGGTCGGCGGACCAGGGCCACTACAGGGGATGCATGGGCCTGGCCGGCCTGTACTTCAAAGGATTCGGCGTCAAGCAGTCGTACGGCGAGGCGGCGAGGCTGTACGCCATCGCAGCCGAGAAGCCGTACCCCCCGGCCGAGCTCGCCCTCGGGACGCTGTACTACGAGGGTGAGGGCGTCCCGCAGTCCTACCAGGATGCGGCGCGCCTCTACCGTAGGGCGGCGGAGGGCGGGATGCCGGAGGCCATGTACGCCCTCGGGGTGATGTACCGCGACGGGAAGGGCGTCCGGCAGTCCAACGAGGAGGCCCTGGCCTGGTACAGGAAGGCCGAGCGCTCGGACCGCGACGCTCTGTACCGCATAGGGATGATGATCCTCAAGGGGTTCGGCGTCCCGAAGTCCCGCGACGACGCCGCCGGATGGCTCAGGATCGCCTCGGGGAGAGGCAGCTGGGAGGCCCGGAGCGCGCTCCGCAGCCTGGGGTGCTGACTCCCCCGGACCGACGTCCAGGCAAGGGGTGGCCACAGAACCTTTAATACTGCAAGGCATCCGCCCCCTCATGAAGACAGGAAACGTCAAGCTGATGGGAGCGGCCGCGGTCGTGATCATCATCTGTCTGGTCGCCTCCTATTTCTACATGATCTGAGCGGCGATCGGATCAAACACGGGGTCACCGACCCCCTTCCCCTTTTTTCGCTCGGCATCCGTATCAGCCCGCGCCCGCGTCCCGACCTCCCGCGCGATCGGGGTTTATACGGCGCATCACTCCGAATCATCATGTTCGCAAGGGACGCCCAGAACCATGTCGCCGCGGTCGAGAGGATGAAGGAGCGCATCGGCCTCCGCTGGACCGAGGACGTGGACTCGGTGGACGTGACGGTGAGGAGTAGCGGCCTGGGATGGGACGCGTTCAGCTCCCGTCCGGAGATCCACTGCCACGGGCGCACCCCGTCGGACGCAGTCGGGTTCTACAGGTTCTGCCTGGAGGAGTCCCGCACCCAGTGAATTGCGATACGCCCGGTCCCCGTATCCCCGCCAATCCGCCCCGCGGAAGAACCTTGTCCGCCGTATTGGTAATAGAATGTAACTTATACTCCGAATAAGGTCCCGTCCCCCATATTGGCATCCCGGATGCCGGAGACACGGGAACATGGCAGATTTCATTCGCGCGAGGAGCCCGGAGCAGAAGGAGCTCCGCATGTCGGAGATAAAGACGGCGGCGGACTCGCTCTTCCTCGAGAAGCCCTACCACGAGATCACGCTCTCGACGATAGCCGACAGGCTCTCGTGGACCCGCGCGAACCTGTACCGCTACGTCAGCACCAAGGAGGAGATCTTCCTCGAGCTGACCGAGGACAGGATGTCCGAGTACTACGACGCTCTCATGGCAGCGGTGCCGGAGGGGTGCGGGTACTCGCCGGAGACCCTCGCCGAGGTGTGGGCGAGCATCGTCAACGCCCACACGGACTACTTCAAGTACGGCAGCATCCTCAGCTCGATAATCGAGACCAACGTCTCGGTGGAGAGGCTCGCGACGTTCAAATCCACCTTCTACGACATGGCGGACGCGCTCTCCGAGAGGCTCGTGTCCGTCACCGGGATGTCCCTCGACTCCGCCTACCAGATCCAGATCGCGGTTTACTACCACGCGGTCGGCCTGACCGGAGTGTGCCACTCCGGCCCGCTCATACGCCAGGCGCTGGAGCTCGCGGGCATCGAGCGCCCCCGTCTGGACCTGAAGGACGCCATGAGGGACTTCATCCTCATGAACGTCCGCTACCGCGTCGCCTGAGCCTGCAGGCCGCGACGGCGGCTTCGTAGACCTCGCGGAAGGGCACGCCCTTCTCGCGCGCGATGCGGGCCACGTCCTCGTACTCCGGGTGGAGCCTGCTGACGCCCTCGGCGGAGCCCGCCTTCACCGTCACGGGACCGTACTCGGTCTCGACGGTCGAGGTGGATCTGGAAAGAACGGTGCGGTCCATGGGCGTCCTGCGGATGCCGATCGTCGTCGTCTCGGAGAAGATGACCTTCTCCAGCTCCTCGCGGCGGTCCTCCCTGCAGATGACGGTGAGGAGCCATCCGGGGCGGTTCTTCTTCATGTACACCGGCGAGTAGTTGACCTCCCTGGCGCCGGCCGCGAACAGCCTCTCCATGGCGTAGCCCAGGACCTCCCCGGTGCAGTCGTCCATGTTGCACTCGAGCTTGACGACGGTGTCCGAGTCCAGGCGCGGGCGCACGGCCATGGCGCGGAGGATGCCGGTCCTCTCGGACTCGCGCTTCCCGGCACCGACGCCGACCTTCTCTATGGTGAACGATGCGGGCACCTCGCAGCTCCTCGCGGCCGCGGCGAAGGCCGCGCCGGTGGGGGTGACGTACTCGCCTTTGGACGGGGTGATGCGCAGGGGGAGCCCGTGGGCCCTCGCGATGTTCGTGACCGCGGGGACCGGGACAGGTATCAGGCCGTGCTGGCAGCGGACCATGCCGGTGCCGTCGCAGAGGTCGGAGAAGCACACGTCGTTGAAACCGAGATTGTCGAGGCAGAAGGCCAGCGAGACGATGTCGACTATCGAGTCGACCGCGCCTACCTCGTGGAAGTGGACCTCCTCCAGCGGGACGCCGTGCGCCTCCGACTCGGCCTCGCCGAGGATCCTCAGGATGCGGAGCGCGATGGACCTGGCGTTCGCGTTCAGGGAGGACGACTCGATGATGGACACGATGTCCCCGTAGTGCCTATGGTGGCCGTGGTGATGGTGGTGGTGCTCCCCATCGCCGTACAGGTACTCGGAGTCGTGGTCGTGGTTGTCCTCCTCGAGCACGACGGCGAAGTCCTTGGCGCGGATGCCCGATTTCACGACGTCGGTTATCTCGATGCGGAACCCGTCCACCCCGAGCGAATCCAGCACGCGCATGAGCCCGTCCGTGTCCGCGCCCAGGTCGATCATCGCCGCGACTGCCATGTCGCCGCTTATCCCGGACCCGCATTCGAAGTAGAGCGTCCCGTCCATGCCGTCGGCGATGGCGGGCGGGAATAAATAACATTGTGTAAGTTGCCGCGGGCATCCCGCCCGCGGCGTTTCACAGGACGCCCATGTCGGTGAGCTTCTCGGGGAGGT
>JAUNXZ010000069.1 GCA_030539515.1 Thermoplasmata archaeon | reverse complement strand
CGGAGAAGGATGGGATCCGAATGCGAATACCGGGGGCTAGCCCTCGGAGGTATGACTAATGAGCAAATACAGCAAACTGATCGCCGCTGTAGCGGTCTTCGCGCTGGCCTTCGCCGTGCTCGCTGTCGTTCCCGCTGCTGCGGACGAGAGCGATGCCGCCGCCAGTGACGTCAAGGAGACCATCACCTACAGCTCTGGTTCCCTTTCCGAGGGTGCCTACCTGAGCACCCAGGGAATCATCATCGCTGGAAACGTCACCATCAACGGTGCCGTCTCTGTTGCGGGATCCATCACAATCAACAGCGGGGCCACCCTGACAATCTCGAGCGGCTACACGCTTGCGATCACTGGAGACCTCATCAACAACGGTACCATCGTCGTCTATGGCACGCTGACCACGTACTACAAAGAGGAGTCCAGCGAGGCCGTTACAACCGGCACCGTCACCAACAACGGAATCATCAACGTCGCTTCCACTGGAACGCTGACCTCCAACGCATCCACCTTCACCAACGCCTCCGGTGCATCGATTTCCGTCTCCGGAACCCTCGATGCGACCACACCTGTCACCAACAAGGGAACCATCGCCCTCAACGGAACCGCTTCCGGTGACATCACCAGCAGCGGAACCATCACCATCGCTGGAAAGATCACCGCAACCGATCTGGAGATCACCCTCTCCGACAGCGCGTCCGTTGCCATCACCAGCCTCACCGCCACTGAGGCCGCAGATGACCTGATCATCAGCGATGCCGAGGGTAACTCTGTCACCATTGCGCTTGATGACAAGGCTGGCGTCCTCTACGGCATGACCGTCACGCATGTCAAGACGACCTCCGGCAACGAGACCATCGACTACCTCGACATCTCCGGCACCATCACCATGGGAAGCAGCAACACCGCCACCATCTCCACCACGGGTGACGTCGCCGTGACTGGAACCGCCTCCACCGGCACCGGAATCGAAGTGGCTCCCGGCGAGACCGCAGAGGATGACTCGTTCTCCGTGACCGGTCAGCTCACCACCTATGTCGTCATCGAGGATACCGACTGCCTCAACGCCGCATACTACTCCACCGGCGCGAACGTCAACATATACACCTCGTTCGCCAGTGCGATCAGCGCCGCGCCCTCCAACATCACGATCTACGGGACCGTCGAGATCTCCAGCGATGTCACCATCCCCAGCGGAACCATCGTGGCCAACACCGGTGAGATCATCATCGACAAAGCCGCTACCCTGACCGTCTCCGGAACCCTGACCAACACCGGCAGCATCGACGTGAACGGAGTCCTCGTGTCCCCCAGGTCCATCGACGAGGGAACCGGGTTCACATACGAGGTCCTGACGCAGGTCGGAACCACCTCGTTCACCTACTCCAACATCGTCTACGCGATCAACAACACCACTACCGGCAACATCGACCTCCACGACGATGCGACCATCGACGAGGCCGTCGTTGTCGCCGAGAACGTCGTCATCAGGCCCGGAACCCACACCCTGACCATCTCTGCCGCCGTCAACCTCGCCGGCAGCATCTACCTCACGAATGAGGACACCCTGAAGGTCACCAGCAACAAGGGATCCATCGACCTCGGAGGATCCATCTACGCTCCCACGTCCACCTATGAGGACGTCGCCACCTTCAGCGCTGCCATCAAGATCGACGGTGCGTACTACACCGCCAGCTCCAACGTGTATGTCATCCCCGTGGACAACGCCCTCGCCGACATCACGACCATCACGCCTGTGACCATCTATGTGTTCAGCACGTCCTACTCCCTCGGCGACATCGCCGTGACCGGGACCTCCTCGACCCCCGTCGAGCTCACCATCGCTGGAAACACTGGAACCACGATCACCGCAGGCACCATCACGCTGACCTACGCCACTCTGGACATCGCTTCCGGTACCGTCATCACCGGCACCATCGTCAACTCCAGCTCCGACTCCGTCGCTCTCACGTCCGTCACATCCGGACTGTTCACCGTCGAGGAGGACAACGGAGACATGGCCATCAGCGGAATCATCTCCGCCGGTACCGTCACCATCGGCGGAACCGTCGATGCCAACGAGACTGGAATCGAGATCTACAACCTCCTCGTCAACGGAACACTCGCCGTTGGAACCGGAGCTACCGACATGGAGGCCACGACCGCCACCATCCTCGGCACCCTTACCATCGCCTCCACCGGAAGCCTGACCGTCGACAGCCTCCTGGTCGGATACAACAACGGTGCTGTGAGCAGCGCCGCCACCGTCACCGCGACCGGAAGCCTGAGCGTCAACACCTACGCCATCGTCGGTGCCGCCTCCGCGTCCACCGCTCCCTCTGAGTACGGCACCCTCACCGGCGTCACGTACTACGTCGACGGTGCCGCGTACGCGACCCTCTATGGTGCCGACACCCAGACCATCGCCACTGTTGTCTACAACAACACCAGCGGAGCATTCGCCGGCTGGTACAACAGCACCTACACGACGTACTACTCCGGAACCAGCAGCAACACGATTTCCGCTGTTACTGCGGACACCAGCGGTAAGAAGAACGTCTACGCCTACGTCATCGAGGATGCGTACAAGATTGTCATCAGGGCCGTCACCGGCGTCACCAACGTCTACATCAACGGCGACCTGATGAACTACGGCTACGTCACCGACGACACCGGAACCTACTACGCGTACTCCTACATCGTCTCCGCCGGAACCTACACGATCTCCTACGACATCGCCAGCGGATACACCGACACCAACAGCTCCAAGACCTTCACCGTCACTGCTTCCGGAGCCGTCACGGACATCTCGTACAGCAGCACCGGTGTTCCCACCGTCAACTACGAGCTCGTCTACGGACAGATCAGCGGCATCGAGGTCTCCACCGACACCGGCAGCAACGACGACAACAAGATGGGCCTCACCGACTACCTGCTCATCATCCTCGTCGTCCTGATCGCCGTCATGGCCATCGTGATCGCCGCCAGGCTCCTGAGGAGCTGAAGGCTCTAACGTCGAACCGAACCAACAGCCCTGAAAAGCAAACACAGGGGGTCCCCGGACCCCCGAACCCAACAACCCTGAATGCCAAACCCCGGGACCCCGTCCCGGAGGCCCCCGCGCGAAGGGGGCCGAACCTTCGTTTCATACCGAAGACGAAACCCCTCGGAGGGCGTGTGATTCCTCCCTCCGGGGCACTTACGCCCGGGGCTCTCCCCCCGGGCGGTCCCGTTTTCAAAGGCGCTCGGTTCTCCGGAGGACCCCCGCCTGTTCGGTGTGTATTCCCCGGGGATCCCCGCATCCTCGCGCGCGGGACGCCACCGCCATCCGCGGGACGTACTTCAATGAACCCCGCGGACGCTCCGAACCGATGTGCATAATGCACTGTGAATTCCCCGTGCTCCCGCCGCAGGCGGGGAGCGACGTTCTCGCCCGCGGACCTCCCGTTCCGCCGGCCCGGAGGGCCCGGCGGCATCCCCTCCGAACCGCACAGGGGCAATCCCGCAGGTTTTTTATCGGTTGAGCGACACTGGAAAGAACCGCACCGGATGGGATATCGATGGATGAGCTGGAGATACGCAGCCTCACGACCGACGACCTGGACGAGTACAACGCGCTCCTGCGCTACGCCTTCCAGGTCACCGAGGCCGACCTCATGCGCGCCGGATGGCGCGACGACGACATAGAGCAGTCCAAGTTCCCGGTGCTCGAGAGGGCGGACGTCCTGGGCTGCTGGGACGGGGACCAGCTCGTCTCCCAGATTGCCGTCTATCCGCTGCGCATGAACATCCACTCCGCCGTGTACAACGTCGGACACATAACAAGCGTCTCCACCTACCCGGAGTACTCCGGCCGCGGGATCATGAAGCGCATCCTCAGGCTCAGCCTGGAGCGCATGCGCGAGGATGGACGCTCGCTCGCGATGCTCTACCCATTCTCCATCCCCCTGTACCGCAGGTTCGGGTGGGAGATCGTCTCCAACAAGATCTCCTACAAGGTCAAGGACACCCAGATCTTCAGGCTCGGCCGCAAGGACCGCGCCCCCGGCTACGTCCGCCGCGTGGAGTGGGACGACCCCGGATTCATGGACCTGCACGCCAGGTTCGCCCTCCGCACCCACGGCTGCATCCTCAGGGACCGCGTCGCATGGGAGGAGTACTGGCGCTGGGACGAGGAGGACACCATCGTCGCCGTGTACTACGACACCTCCGACACCCCCACAGGCTACATGGTCTACCTGATCAAGGAGGACGTGATGCACGTGAAGGAGATGGTGTACCTGAACATGGAGGCCCAGAAGGGCCTCTGGGACTACATCAGCGCCCACTACTCCATGATCGACGAGGTCCGCGGCAACACCTACAGGAACGAGCTCATGGCCTTCATCCTGGAGGACGGGAATGTGACGGAGGCGATCCGCCCCTACATGATGGGCCGCATCGTGGACGTGGGGATGTTCTTCCGGGACTACCTCATCGACGACGCCGAAGCCGACGTGTGCTTCGCCTTCGAGGTGACCGACTCGTTCCTGGAATGGAACAACGCCACATTCAACGTGCTCTTCCACGGCGGGAAGGCCGAAGTGACCACGATGGAGCCGGACTACACCGTGAAGCTCTCGATCGGTACCCTAACCACCATGCTCATGGGCTACATGACGGCCACGCAGCTCCACCGCCTCGAGAGGATCGAGGGCTCCGACGAGGCGATCGAGGCCCTGGACGAGATCCTCATCCACGAGATCCCGTACATCTCGGACTACATCTGAGGGCGCGGGCGCACGGGTAAACGTGCGTGCTTGACTCTATAAATAGGGCACCGTTAAAATATAATGAGCGATTCATCCGCAAGCAAGGTGGATCGATGGAAGAAGCGGTTATTCTGACAGCGCTCGCTATATTCATGCTGCTGGCGGCCGTATGCTCCATCGTTTTCAACAAGCTGAACCTCCCGCCGCTCATAGGATACATCGTCGCGGGCATCGTGATGGTGAACATCCTGTACCTCTACCAGGACACGGCCACCCGCGAAGCCGAGGAGGAGATCATCGAGATCCTCAAGGCGATGGGGTTGGTCATGCTGATGTTCTGCATCGGCCTGGAGATCAACATCAAGAAGATCAAGAAGCAGGGTTCGTTTGCCATCCTGGTGGCGGTGATACAACTGCCGCTGATGGTCCTGGGCGGTTTCATCGCCGGGACCCTGATGGGCTACGACATGACGCAGTCCATCGTCCTGGGCGCGATCATCTCCGGTTCTTCCACGGCGGTCGTCATGGCCGTTCTGAAATCCCAGAACCGCCTGGACAAGGAGCACATCGAGATGCTCGTCCTGATCACCATCATGGAGGATATCGGCCAGGTCATCATCCTGTCCATGATCACCCCGCTGATGGCCAACTACGCGGCGGGCGCCATGGGCGGCATGGACATCAACGAGATCATCGTGCTCATCGTCAAGATCCTGGCGTTCATGATCGTGAGCATCCTCGTCGGTCTCCGCATCATCCCCCGGGTCATCAACTGGATATCGGACAACGTCTCGGACGAGATCCTCACCGTCACGTCGGTGGGTCTCGCGTTCGGCATGGCCCTGCTCGCCACCTACGCCGGCCTGTCCATGGCCATCGGAGCGTTCCTGATGGGCATGATGGTCGCCAGCAGCCGCAAGGCGAAGGAGATCAACCACAAGATCGAGCCCATGCGCGACCTGTTCATGGCTATCTTCTTCATCAGCATAGGCGCCGAGATATACCCCGCGTCGATGCTGCTGGACAACGTCACCACCATCGTCATCTTCTTCCTGCTGTTCTTCTGCATGAAGACCGCGACGGTGTTCCTGGCGTACTGGGTGGGCAACGAGAGCTGCAGGAACGGCTTCCTGTCCGCCACCGGGCTGTGCGCGATGGGTGAGTTCGCGTTCATCATCGCCGCCGAGGCGTTCGACAGCAACGTTGTCAACGAATCCTTCTACACCTCGGTCATCGGTGCCGCGCTGCTCTCGATGATCTGCCTCCCGATAGTCTGCAGGTACGCAGACCGCGTGTGGGACAAGAGCGTGGAGAAGTGCCCCAGGAGGGTCTACGCCGCCTGCTGCACCGTCAACGAGGTGCGCACGAGGGCGTACGAGCAGGTGTCCGCCACCTCCAAGAAGTCGCAGAAGGCGGTCTTCAGGAGCATGACGCACGCGTACATCAACGTCTTCAGCATCGCGGCGATCGAGATAGCGTTCTACTTCATCCTGCCGCCCCTGTCCGAGTGGCTCGCCAACTCCTTCGGCGGGGACCTCCAGCTGTGGCAGCTCCTGGTGCTCGGCCTGAACTTCCTGTTCCTGACCATCCCGACGTACTACATGATCAACAACGTGAAGTTCCTGGACGAGATGATCATCAGCGGCGCCAAGCGCATCGCCAACAGGGAGGGCGCGGACAGCAACCCGGCCCGCACCTACGAGAGGTTCCTGAACTTCCTGGAGATCAACACCTACCTCCTCATCGTGGCGATAGACTTCGTCATCATCCTGATAATGCCCAACGCGGTGGACCTGCCCATCTGGTTCTACATCGTCGTGCTGGCGATGGCGATAGCCGCGGTCGTCGCGATGTACCTCAAGAAGCGCAGGGCGACCAGGCTGGAGATGGAGGCGCTGGTATCCGGAGAGGAGACCGCCGAGTCCGAGGAGAAGGAGTGAGGGTTACCTCTTCACCACTTCGCGGGCCTTCATCGACACCGTCGACGGGGCGTGCTCGGCGAACCTCCTGGCGGAGGCCTGCCCGGTCAGCACCTTGTCCTTGATGTCCTTCTCGGAGCCGATGACCGTCGTCCGACGGTGGCGGATGTCCTCGAGGATGCCTTCCACCGTCTCGGACTCGACGACGGTGACGACGCCTCCCAAATCGGACATCACGTGGGCGTCGCTCCCGCCGGTGAACCCCAATCCGAGGGTCTCCGCCGCGCGGAGCGCGGTGAGGTTGGACAGGCGGGTCATCCCGCCGGAGATCACCTCGTACGCGTCCAGGCGCTCGCGGACCCTCGGGTCCACGATGCCCTTGCGGACGCATATCTCCACGCCCTTGTTGGTGTTGAAGTACCCCGCGGGATGGGCCGCGGACACCACGCAGGACTCCTTCTCGCAGAAGTCGAGGAGCTTCGACGTGGGGCAGTCGCGCAGCGCGAGCCAGGGGTTCTCCTGGATGCGCGGGCGGATGCGGGAGTACCAGAAGCGCTCCAGGTCCCGCATCGTGTAGAAGTAGACGAGCACGTGGGGCCCGTCGGTGGTGCTGACCTCCATCCCCGGGATCAGGGGGACCGAGCGGTCCTCCCCGTATATCCTGATGAGCGATGAGATCAGATTGTGGTCCGTCACCGCGAACCCGAGCCCGCGCTTCTCCGCCAGGCGGAGCGCGCGGAACGGGTCCGTGAAGGAGTCGGAGCAGTTGGTGTGGAAGTGCAGGTCCACGGGGACGAGGCCCTCCCGGCGGATGGCCGCCGGGTCCGGGACCTCGAATACCGCCTTCATCTCAGGCAGAGGGACCGCCACATGTCCTCGGACCTGGCGAGGACGTCCTCGGTGTCCAGCGTGGTGATACTCCCGTTGTCGACGACGACGTCGCCCTGGCACAGCACCGTCTTCACGTTGAGGCTGTTGCCCGAGTACACGATGTTGGCGATGATGTTCTCCGGGACCAGCGGCCTCAGGTTGGGGGCCTTCCCGTCCAGGATCACGATATCGGCGTACTTCCCGGGCTCGATGGAGCCGATCAAGTCCTGCATCCCGACCGCCTTCGCGCCGTTGATCGTGGCGAAGTCCAGGAGGTCCTGTGCCGGCGTGACGGTGGCATCCCACCTGCTGGACTTCTGGAGGAGGCCGAGCAGCCTCATCTCCGCGAACATGTCCAGAGTGTTGTTCGTCGTGCTCCCGTCGGTTCCGATCGACACGTTCACCCCGTACTTCTGGAACTCCGGCACAGGGGCCACTCCGCCGGTGGCGAGCTTCATGTTGGACGCCGGACAGGACGAGATGGACATCCCGGCCTCGCCCATGAGCCTGACCTCCCTCAGAGTGAGCCACGCCGAGTGCGCGGCCACGGCCCTGGGGCCGAGCGCGCCTATCGAGGAGAGCCACTCCGCCGGGCGCATGCCCGTCTGGCGCTTGTGGTCGTTGACCTCCCCGCGCGTCTCCGAGAGGTGGAGGTTAATGGGGGCCTCCTTCTCGTCCGACAGCGCCTTGGCGCCCACGCAGGTCTCCTCGTTGCACACGTAGACACCCTGCAGACCCACGGCGGGGACGATCTTCCTCTTGCCCGTGTGGGTCTCGATGAACCTCCTGCAGTTCTGCAGGGGGCTTCCCTTCTGGGTGGTCTTGTCCTCGTCCAGGACGCACCAGCAGAGCACTCCGCGTATGCCGGCGTCCTGCGTCGCCTTGGCGATCACGTCCTCCGAGTAGTAGAGGTCCATGAACGTGGTGGTCCCGCCGCGCATCATCTCCATGCATCCGAGGCGCGTGCCGACATCAAGATCGTCGTCCGTGCGGTCCGAGTCGATCCTGAAGGTCTTGGCCAGGAAGTCCGGGAAGAGCAGGTCGTCGACGACCCCCTTCATCACCGACATGGCGATGTGGGTGTGGGTGTTGACCATTCCGGGCATGACGATGTCGCCCGTGGCGTCGATCTCCCTGTCCGCGGTGCCGTCGTAGGCCGGGCCGACGGAGACTATCCTGTCGCCGTCGACGACCACGTCTCCCCTGAGGACCCTGCGCTGGGCGTCCTGGGTGACGATCCACGCGTTGCGGATGGCTGTAATCATGCGCCGTGCATCCGCAACGGGTCGTTTAAAGGAATCGGGCAAGCCTTAACCGCGCACGGCGATACCATGGCATGGATTCCAGGGAGAGGGTTCTGGAGGCACTGTCCGGCGCGAGGTTCGACGTCCCGCCGGTGGCGATATTCACGCAGTCCGCGACCAA
>JAUNXZ010000186.1 GCA_030539515.1 Thermoplasmata archaeon | reverse complement strand
TGTCCTGGGGCAAGGTCAAGGAGACCGCCAAGAAGATGACCGTCGAGGGCGACGCAACCATCTCCCTGCCGATCATCTACGCCGGCCTCGCCGAGAGGCTGCTCTGACATGGAGAGGATCCTCCTCCTGCCCGGAGACGGGCAGGGGCCGGAGATGGTCGCGGCGGCCGGCCTCGTGATCGGCGCCGCCACAGACCAGGTCGAGCTGGTCCACGGGGACCTGGGGTTCTCCGCGTACGAGAAGTACGGCGAGCCCCTGCCATACGAGACCCTGGACCTCGTCGGCAAGTGCCGCGTGGCCATCTCCGGCAGGACGTCCGTCTACGGGGAGGGCGACTCCGCCCGCAGCCCGCTGGACGTCCTGATGTCGCAGATGGACTTCTTCGCGAAGTCCAGGACCTTCAGGTCCCTGGCGGACGACATCGGCACCCCCGGCATCGACGCCACCGTCTGGGGCAGCAACATGAACCCCGAGACGGACATCTCCGAGACCCCAGAGGTCGACGGGATCACCATATCCAAGTACGTCCGCTCCGACTTCTACTCGCGGATGATGGGCGCGGCCCTCACCGACATGGAGCTCCGCGGGAAGACGAGGGCGGTCTGCATAGCCAAGGACGACCTGTTCCCGCAGACGTCCGGCATGTTCTACGAGGCCTTCGACGCGCTGTTCGCGGCCGAGGGCAGGGACACCCGCCACTGCAACGTCGTCAAGTGGCTGGAGCGCGCGGTGTCCGACCCGGCGGACTACGAGTTCCTCGTGGTCGCCGACCTGTACTCGTCCGTGGTCGAGAGCATCTTCGCCGGCCGCACCGGAGGGGACTTCCTCGCCCCGACGAGGTACGTCGGCGAGGACAGCGTCCTCATCCTCCCCGGGATCAGGGACGGGCCCGACGGCGCCAACGAGGACATGAGCCCCGCGTCCGCCGTCGTCTCGGCGGCGATGGCCCTGGCCGAGGTCGGGCTGAGGGAGGAGGGCGAGGCCGTCCTCCGGGCGCTCCGCGCGGCGGTGGCCGACGGCGAGCGCGCGTCCGACCTGGGCGGGACGCTCTCCGCCGGGGAGTTCGCCGACGCAGTGGTTTCCCGCCTCTGACCGAGCTTTTTGTACCTCCACGCCGATGGGTGTGGCATGAAGGATGCCGGACACAGGGCGGCGGTCGCCGCGGCCCTGGAATTCGAGGACTGCGGCAGGACGCCGGTCAACAACTTCGCCGTCGTCACCGCGGCCCGCTACGCTGGAATCAAAGTCGACGAGGCCAGGTGGAACCCCGAGGTCTCCGCGAAGGTCGCCATAGACTACGCGATGAAGACCAAATCGGATTTCGTGAAGCCGGTCCTCGACTCGCAGGTCCCCCTGCAGGACATCGGCATGAAGGTGAAGTTCCCCGAGGACGACTACGGCAGCGTCCCCGGCCACATCGTCGAGGAGTCCGAGGACATCGACAAGCTGCACTTCTTCGACCCCGACAAGGCGTCCGAGTGCCCCGGGTTCACCAAGATCCGCGAGGC
>JAUNXZ010000068.1 GCA_030539515.1 Thermoplasmata archaeon | reverse complement strand
AGGAGTGATTACAAATGGCAGGAGCATCCGTTGCATCTAAGAAGGCCAAGGCGGCCGGCGGCGGCCGTAAGGTCAGGGACAAGTGGAAGGCGAAGGAGTGGTACAAGATCCACGCCCCCCGCATGTTCAACGAGGCCGAGATCGGAGAGACCCCCTCCGCCGACCCCGAGTACGTCATCGGACGTACCGTCGAGGTCACCGTCCAGGACCTCACCGGCGACTTCTCCAAGATGCACATCAAGCTCAGGTTCAAGGTCACCTCCGTCGACGGCCACGACGCCAAGACGGAGTTCATCGGCCACGACCTGACCAGCGACTACGTCAGGAGGCTGACCCGCAGGAAGAAGACCAAGACCGACCACGTCGTCGACGTCGTCACCAAGGACGGCTTCTCCTACAGGATCAAGACCATGGCCATCGCCGACAGGCGCATCCAGTCCTCCCAGGAGGACGCCATGAGGCGCGTCATCGGAGAGACCCTCGTCAACATGGGGAAGGAGCAGACCCTCTCCCAGCTCGTGAAGGCCATCGTGTCCGGCGACCTCGCCAAGGACCTCGCCAGGGCCTGCCGCGTCGTCATCCCCATCAAGAGGATCGAGATCCGCAAGTCCGAGGTCAGGGCCAACGGCGAGTCCGAGCCCGAGTCCATCATGCCCGAGGCAGTCGTCGAGGAGGCCGAGGAGGCCGCCCCCGCCGCCGAGGAGCCCGCAGAGGCCCCCGCCGAGGAGCCCGCCGCCGAGCCCGAGGCAGAGGCCGAGGCTCCCGCTGAGGAGTGATTCTCAAGGCCCCCTCGGGGGCCGCCCAAACCCCTTCCAACCCCCTTATTTCTCCATTCATCCCTGAAGTCCAGAGCGCTTTCGCGTTCTGGTAACCATTATAAACTAGAAGCCGATGGGGAGTTTCAAGGCCGGGGTGGCTCAGCCTGGTGGAGCGTCGGACTCATAGGGTTCTGGTCATACAGACCTCTTCCAGGGAAATCCGAAGGTCAAGGGTTCGAACCCCTTTCCCGGCACCATATCCTTTTCCAGAATTCATCCGCCCAGCGGGCGCTTTGTAGAAAGGTCCGGGCCGTGGCCCGGATTGGTTTGATAATCAGCTGGAGCCGTCGATCATCCTCTTGACGGGGATGTACGCGGCCCTCATGGTCTCGTCGTCCAGCACGACCTCGTTGCTCATGTTCTCCAGGACGGTGAGCACCGACATCAGGTCGATCATCTTCATCGCGGTGCAGACGACGTTCTCCGCGAAGTGGAAGCGCTTCCCGGGGCACTCCCTCTCGAGCCTGTGCCTCATGCCCACCTCTGTCAGGATGATGATGTCCTCGGAGTCCGACTCCCTGGACAGGCCGATCATCTTCTCCGTCGACCCTATCGCGTCGGCGAGGGCGAGAACCTCCTGCCTGCACTCCGGATGCGCGATCACGGGAGCGTCGGGGAACTCCCTCTTCAGGGCCTCCACCTGGCGGACGGTGATGAACTGGTGCATGGGGCAGAACCCGTCCCAGAGGATGACGTTCTTCTGGGGGCACTTCCCGGCAACGTGCCTGCCGAGGTTCATGTCCGGGATGAAGATCACATCCCTGCTCTTGCAGGAGGACACGATGTCCACGGCGTTGGACGAGGTGCAGCAGACGTCCAGCCTGGTCTTGCAGGCGGCGGTGCTGTTCACGTACCCCACGACCTCCGCTCCGGGGTGCTTGGCCTTGATGCTGTCCACCTGCTCGGGGGTGCACATCTGGGCCATGACGCAGAACGATTCGGGCTCGGGCATGAGCACGGTCTTCCCGGGGTTGAGGATCTTCGCGGTCTCGGCCATGAAGGTCACGCCGCAGAACACGATGACATCGGCGTCGGTCTTCGACGCCTTGACGGCCAGTCCGAGGGAGTCGCCCACGAAGTCGGCCACGTCCTGCACCTCCGGCCGCGTGTAGTTGTGGGCGAGGATGACGGCGTTCCTCTTCGCCTTGAGTTCGATGATGCGCTCGCGCACAGAGTCCATGGTGCCGCAATGACGGAGCCCACTTAAACGTGATTGGGTGCAGCCTGTCCCAGAGGGGGCGCCGCCGCGCTTCCCGGACGATAAATCATACAATTCCCATCGCATTAAAGGGGATAAATAGGATGAACGCCTGTTCCCGGACGGCCCGGAAGGGCCGGGAGATTCTGTCATGGAGCCGGGAGAGCTCGAGGAGCTGGTCGTGTCGACGATCCAGGAGACGCAGGTCAAGCTGGGGGAGTCCGGAGGCGCCGAGTCGCTGTACCTCCCGCTGTCGAGCATCGACCCGGACGAGGACCCCGCCGCCATACGCGGACTCCTGGACAGGTTCGAGGAGGAGGCCCGCCCCCGCCTGGGGGACGTGGTCTGCGACGTCCTGGAGGGGAGGGTCCGCATCACCGTCCCCGAGGAGGGCGGCAGGTACGTGGCCGGACTCCCTGTGAGCCCCGTCCTCCGCCTGATGGTGGACTCCGTCATGGACGGCTCCTCCGTGGACGACCTGAAGGGGAAGCTCGCCGAGGGGTTCCCCGGGCACGTCTGGAGGGACGTGGACGGCGACGGCTTCGAGCACATCGTCTTCTTCGAGGACGGCACCGACCCGAGCGTGTACTGCATCGGGACCGAGTGCTGCCGCCTGGTGTACCACCGCTTCAGCCGCAGGGACTACGAGGCATTCGGCTTCGGCCCGCTGCGAAGCGCCCCTTGGACCGCTTAAATACGTGGCGTCCTATCCAGCGCCCATATGAGGCTGATCATCTACACCGGCAAGGGGGGCGTCGGCAAGACGTCCACCTCCGCCGCCACCGCGTTCAGGCTGTCGGAGCTCGGTTACAGGACGATCCTGATGAGCACGGACTCGGCGCACTCGCTGGGCGACTCCCTGGAGTTCCCGCTGACCACGTCGATCACGCACGTCAAGGAGAACCTGGACGCGCTGGAGATAGACATCATCCACGAGATGCGCACCAAGTGGAGCGACATCCAGTCCTACGTCTCGGCGTTCATGCTCTCCCAGGGCATGGGTGAGATCTCCGCCGAGGAGATGGCCATCATGCCTGGGATGGAGATGATCTCCGCCCTGTTCTACGTGAACATGTTCGAGGAGAACGACATGTACGACGTGGTGGTCATGGACACCGCCCCCACCGGCGAGACCCTGAGGCTGCTGAGCTTCCCGGACGTGACCAACTGGTACCTGGACAAGGGCTTCCCGGTCATCAGGAGGCTCATGAAGATCGCCAAGGCCACCGTCGGCAAGCTCATGGAGATGCCCCTGCCCTCGGACGAGGTGCTGGAGAGCGTGGAGGAGATCAAGGACAACATGTCCAAGGTCAAGACCATCCTCGAGGACCCCAAGCGCACGACGATCAGGCTGGTGCTCAACCCGGAGAAGATGGTCATCCGCGAGACCATGCGCGCCTACACCTACCTGAGCCTCTACAACAAGAACGTGGAGGCTCTGATCGTCAACCGCGTGCTGCCCGAGGAGGCCGGCGAGTCCGGGTTCTTCAGGGACAAGCTGGAGGAGCAGAGGCAGAACATGGAGCTCATCCACAGCGCCTTCGACCCCATGGAGATCAAGTACTGCCCCATGATGCGCACCGAGCTGCGCGGTGAGGAGAAGCTCAGGGAGATGGCCCGCCTGGTGTACGGGGACGAGGACCCGTCGAAGGTCTACTCCGACGCCAGCCCCATGTCCTTCCGCACCGAGGGGGAGCACTACATCATCGAGATGCGCATGCCCTTCGTCGAGAGCAAGGACGTGGAGCTGTTCAGGATCGACCCCATAACGCTGATGGTCCACGTGGACAGCCAGAAGCGCAACATCCAGCTGCCCGACGTCCTCGTCCACACGGAGATCGCCGGGGCAGATTTCAAGGACGATAAACTCATTATCAGATTCAAGAGGGAGACCTATGGCAACCGACAGGGAGTTCGAGGAGTTCGTGAGGGAGAACAGGGACCTCATCGAGAGGATGATCGCACTGCAGAAGGGCGCGGCCAGCGACTTCGTTGGAGCGGAGAGGGCCATCGCGATGGACGCGTACTCCCAGGCCAGGGGCTTCGCCGACTACGGAAGGGCGAGGACCGAGGACATGTTCCACTCCGCGTACATGACCATGATGGACCCGGAGGTCCAGAGGCACTTCATGAACATGGGCATGGAGTTCATGATGGGCATGTCCGCGATCATGCAGAGGGCGCCCATGCCGGACTTCGTCAGGCAGGGCATAAACACCACCGGCGAGAGCTGGAGGAACGCCAGCTGCAGGTCCAACGAGGACTGCGGGGCCAGGAAGGGCCCCCAGAAGGTCAGCATCAACGACGAGGGGAGCGCCCGCAGGGACATCCCCGACGACGTGTTCAAGGAATGCTCGGAGTGAGCGGGCGCGAGGCCGTCGTCCTCGCCAGGAGGGCGGTGGACGCCGAGGCGACCGGTTCGGAGCCTCCGGCGGTGCCGGAGGGCTTCGGCGACAGGGCCGGGGCGTTCGTGACGCTCTCCCGCTTCCCGTCGGGGGACCTCCGCGGGTGCATCGGGTTCCCGATGCCCGTGATGCCCCTCGGGAAGGCCATAGTGGAGGCTGCGCGCGAGGCGTGCCACGACCCCAGGTTCCCGGACCTCCGCGCGTCGGAGCTGTCGCTCGTGACCGTGGAGGTCACGGTGCTCACCGTCCCGGAGCCGCTGCTCCACGACGGGCCGGAGGACCTCGTGTCCAAGGTGGTCGTCGGAAGGGACGGGCTGATCATCTCGCTCATGGGGTACAGGGGGCTGCTGCTCCCGCAGGTCCCCGTGGAGTGGGGCTGGGACTCCCGCACCTACCTGGAGCACCTCAGCATGAAGGCCGGGCTGCCCCCGGACGCATGGACGCACCCGGACGCCCGCATAGAGAGGTTCGAGGGCGAGGCCTGGGCCGAGAAGACCCCGTACGGGGAGATAGCCGCGAGGGATGACCATGGACATCGAGACTGTATTCGAGGGACGCGCGTTCGTCGACGGCGAGCTGCGCCACACCGAGATCGGGGTGACGGACGGGAGGATCGTGACCGTCGGCAGCTACGTCTCCGGCGGGGACGAGAGGATAAGGCTCGGGACCAGCGAGATCCTGCTGCCCGGGTTCATCGATCCCCACGTGCACCTCCGCGACCCCGGGATGACGCAGAAGGAGGACTTCCGCACCGGGACGCTCGCCGCCGTGCACGCCGGAGTCACATGCGTGTACGACATGCCCAACACCAAGCCCCCCGTGGTGGACGTCCGCACCTTCGAGGAGAAGAAGGCCGCCATCCGCGGGAAGGCAGTGACCGACTACGGGCTTTTCGCGGCCGTGACGCCGGGCATCAACGCCCGCATGCTGGCTCCGCTCGCAGTGGGGTTCAAGCTGTTCATGGGCTCCACCACCGGGAACATCCTGCTGGACGACGACGAGGAGCTGGTCCCCGCGGTCACCGACGCGCTGGCGACCGGCCGCCGTCTCAGCGTCCACGCGGAGGACGACCGCCTCATCGCGAAGGAGGAGGAGCGCTGCTGCAGGGACCACCTGCGCAACCGCCCCGCCGAGGCCGAGACGCAGGCCATATCCCGTCTGGCATCCAATTTCAAAGGCCGCAAGGTCAACATCTGCCACATCACCACCCCGCAGGGCATGGACCTGGCCCGCGCGGCCGGTTTCTCCACGGAGTCCACCCTCCACCACATCCTCTTCGAGGTGGACAGGAACTCCGGCACGGAGTACAAGGTCAACCCGCCGATCCGCGACATCGGCACCCGCGACGAGCTCTACCGCCGCTTCGTCTCCGGCATGCCGGACATGATCGGCACCGACCACGCCCCGCACACCGCCGACGAGAAGGCGCAGGAGTTCGGTTCCGCGCCCTCCGGCATACCCGGCGTGGAGACCACCATGCCCATAGTCATGGAGATGGTCCGCAGGGGGACGATGCAGATGGCGGACGCCGTCCGCATGGCCTGCCACAACCCCGGAGCCCTCTTCGACGTGCCCAAGGGCCGCATCGCCGAGGGGTACGACGCCGACTTCGCGGTGTTCGACATGCGCGCCGTCTCCAAGATAGACGTCCGCCGCCTGCACAGCAGGTGCGGCCACTCCCCCTACGCGGGATCCGACGCCGTGTTCCCGAAGGACGTGTACGTGAGGGGAAGCCTTCAAGTACGGGACTGCGAGTTCTGCGGCGAACCCATAGGGGAGGACGTCCGTGGACTACGACATCGATTTCTCCGAGATAGCCGGGAAGAGGGTGGAGTGCCCGCCCGAGTGCGGCATGTGCTGCCTCTGCCAGCCGGAGGTCCTCCCGGAGGAGCGCCAGTTCTTCAGGAGGAACTTCCCGGAGAACCTGGTGAAGTCCCGCGGCCCCGAGCCCTACACCGCCCTGGCGCTGAAGAAGGGCAGGGGCTCCTGCGCGTTCCTCAACGGAAGGAGGTGCAAGGTCTACCAGAACCGCCCCACCTACTGCCGCCAGTTCCCGTTCCACCTGTACGCCAGCGACAGGCTGCAGGTCGAGCTCGACCTGTCCTGCAGGGGCGCGTGGACCGGGCAGGGCGTCCCCGCGATGGACGAGGCCCGCGACATACTGGCCCGCGGCGAGAAGAGGATCGCCAAGGCCATGGCCGAGTCGCGCGCCGTGTACTCCGAGTTCTACGCCAACTGCAGGGAGGCCGGCGTCATGGCCGACCCCTCGGGGCTGAGGATGTCCGTGTCCGAGAACCTGGCCATGTTCTGCGACCCCGCCTACCTGGGCAGGATCATGGACGCGGCGCAGATCGAGCCGGTCATGTCCCTGCGCTCGGTCCAGCCGGACCGCGACCCCGACATGGGCGCGCTGGAGGAGGCCGGGATGGACACCGCCATGGAGTCCATGTCGTCCCAGGACCCCCTGAGCGTCCCGGTGTACTGCGACGGATCCTGGAACTGGAACATGTTCATGGCTGTGGACGGGAAGATCGAGTGGATGGTCATGGACGACGAGGGCGAGCTCCACCACAGGGCCTTCGCCGACGCCTCCGACATCCGCCTCAGGTTCCCGGACGCCGAGGGGACGAACATCCTCCGCGGCTACGTCTCCACGCTCAACGGCAGGGACAGCTTCATGGGCAGCGTGTTCTCCCTCATGGACGAGAACGCCTACGAGGACGACATGACCAACTCGTACTACGGGTGCCTCTCGGTCACCGTCATGGACCTCCTGTGGAGGATGTCCATGCTGGACCACTTCATGGGCACCGGGTGCGGGGCGGACGGGGTGCGCGAAGCGGTCATCTTCTACGACATGGACCGCCTGGACGCCCCGACGATAGGCGCGTTCGTCTGACCGCCGGGCGCGATACCTTCAAATAACCCTTGCATATAGGTGTGCTAGTCGCCGTAATAAGGGTCTGTACGCGCATGCGATGGGACCCGTCGGCATTCACGTTCACTGGAGTGATGATCATGGGAAAGGGAACACCGGCACAGGGAAAACACAACAAGTTCAAGACTCACATCCCCTGCCGCAGGTGCGGTAAGCGCGCCTACCACGTCAGGAAGGGCGTCTGCGCCTCCTGCGGGTACGGCAAGACCGCCACAATCAGGTCCTACAACTGGGCTAAGATCCGCGACTGATTCGAGGCGAGCGGATGACAGGGCCAAAGCACAGCTGCGGCGTCGTGGGTATCAGTGCAGACTTCGTCGTCGCACCGTCACTTTACACGGCCCTGATGATCATCCAGCACCGCGGTCAGGAGAGCGCCGGCATTTCAGTTTTCGACGGCGCCTCCATAGAGACCCTCAAGGGCAACGGCCTGGTCAACCTGGCGCTGCCCAAGGACGACGTGCGCGACCTGTTGGGCCACGCCGGCGTGGGCCACGTGAGATACTCCACCACGGGGTCCAAGAGCGTAGTGAACGCCCAGCCGCTGACGGTGATGACCAACTTCGGAACCGTCGCCGTCGCCCACAACGGGGACATAACCAACTTCGCCGAGCTCAAGGACAAGTACATGAAGGAGGGCTGGACCTTCCTCACGGACTCGGACAGCGAGCTCGTAACCAAGCTGCTGGGCAAGTACATGACCATGTACAACGACCCGGTCAAGTCCATCCGCGCCGCGATGGGCGAGCTGGACGGGGCGTACGCTCTCACCATCCTGATCAACGGCAGGCTGTTCGCCATCCGCGACTTCTACGGCTTCAGGCCCCTGTGCCTCGGCCGCCTGGACGGCGGGTACATCGCCGTATCCGAGAGCGCCGCCATCGACGCGCTCCACGGCGAGTACGTCCGCGACATCGAGCCCGGGGAGATCTGCGAGATCACCAAGGACACGTTCAAGATCTACCCCGCAGTGGCCCAGCACCCCCGCGCGTACTGCATGTTCGAGTGGGTGTACTTCGCCAGGCCCGACTCCGTCCTGGACGGGAGGGAGGTCTATGCCGTCAGGCGCAAGATCGGCGAGATCCTGGCGAGGGAGTGCCCCGCCGACGTCGACCTGGTCATGCCCGTGCCGGACTCGGGACGCGCCCACGCCATAGGGTACTCCTGCGCCACCGGCATCCCCTACGAGGAGGGCTTCATGAAGAACCGCTTCGCGGAGCGCACGTTCATCATGCCCGACCAGAAGCAGAGGGAGCAGGCCGTGACGATGAAGATGAACCCCATCAAGAGCACCGTCAGCGGCAAGCGCATCATGATCGTCGACGACAGCATCGTCAGGGGGACCACCCTGAAGAAGCTCGTCTACATGCTCCGCTCGGCCGGTGCCAAGGAGGTCCACGTCAGGATCGGCAGCCCGCCGATCATCGCGCCCTGCTACTACGGCGTGGACATGAAGACCAGGGACCAGTTCATCGCCACCAAGCACAGCGTCGAGGAGATCAGGGAGATCATCGGCGCGGATAGCCTCGGCTACATAAGCATCGAGGGTCTGGTGGAGGCCATCGGCTTCAAGGAGACCGACCTCTGCCTCGCCTGCGTGGACGGGAAGTACCCCACCAACATCCCCGGGGAGGTCCACCGCTTCCAGACCAACCTCCGCGAGGACTTCGGGCCCTCCGCCGGGACCGAAAGGTTTAATTAAGGGCATTATATCGCAGGTTCAACTGGGCAGGTAGATCAGTTGGAAGATCGTTACATTG
>JAUNXZ010000067.1 GCA_030539515.1 Thermoplasmata archaeon | reverse complement strand
CGAACCTGTGCATGTCGTAGAACTGGTTGGACATGCAGTTGAGGTCCACCTCGCACGCGTTGCACGACCCGGTGTCCAGCTCCCTCAGCGCTACCGATCCCTTGAACATCCTCCGCACGGAAGGGTCCAGGGGCTTCTCCAGGGACTCGATGTCGGTGTCCGCGGAGACGATGAGCTCCTCGCGGGTTAGTGCGTAGTCGGGCGCGGGGGCCTCGCCTATGCACCCGTCCGGGCACACCATGGCGCAGTCCATGCAGAAGATGCACCTGCCGAGGTCCACCTTCCACCCGCCGTCGATGACGATGGCCTTCGTGGGGCAGTTGCCCGCGCAGGTCCCGCATCCGGAGCAGTCCCCGGACGCCATGGGCATCGCCTCGCGGGATCCGACGACCGTGTCCCTGGACTCGGTGTTCCGGTTCCGGGAGGACATGTTGGAGAAGCAGAGGTCGAACATCGTATCACTCACAGGTCGTTGCCGCTGTAGGACAGCGAGAAGCTCTTGTTGATCAGCGGGAAGTCCGGGACCACGTTGCCCGGGACGGCCCTCGACATGCCCGGCCAGTCCATGAAGGACGGGTCGCGGACGTTGTATCTTGAAATCTTACCGTCCTCGATGACGGCGCAGTGGACCAGCTCCCCGCGGGGCGCCTCGACGACCGCGCAGCGCACCCCGTCCTTCGGTGTCACGCGGACGCGGGTCTCGCCGGGCTCCATGGACTGGATGCACTGGTGGATCAGGCTGATCGACTCGGTTATCTCGCCGAGCCTCACCAGGGTCCTGGCGTGGACGTCGCCCTTCGGCTCGGTCACCACGCGCATTCCCAGGCTCCCGTACATCTCGTACGGCAGCTCGGCCCTGACGTCGGACTCCACGCCGCTGGCGCGGGCTATGGGGCCGACCATTCCGAGCTCCTCGGCATCGCTCTTTTTCAGCACCCCGGTCCCCTCCAGGCGGTCCAGCAGGGCGGGGCTCTCCATCATGACGGAGGCGAGCTCCTCCATCTCGAACTTGATCTCCATCAGGAAGTCGTCCAGCCTCATGAGCGTCTCCGGCGGGATGTCCCTGCGGACACCTCCGGGCACGACGCTGTTCATCAGGAGGCGGTGGCCGGTCAGGCCGACGTTCATTCTCAGGAGCTTCTCGTGGATCCCTCCGCCGACGGCGGACGGGACGCAGAACGCGGTGTCCGTGCACACCCCGGAGACGGTGCCGATGTGGGCGTGGAGCCTCTCCATCTCCGCGAGGACGACGCGGATGTGGCGGGCCCTGACGGGGATCTCGGCTCCGGACTCCATGATCTCGGAGTACGCGATGCAGTTGGCCACGCAGGTGTCGCCGGAGATCCTCTCCACGAGGCGGGAATCGTCCTTGGACGCGGGACCCTCCAGGAGCCTCTCGACGCCCCTGTGGGTGAACCCGAGGGTGGGGTTCAGCTCGATGACCGGCTCCCCGGCGACGCTGAACCTGAAGTGGCCCGGCTCGATGATGCCCGCGTGCACGGGGCCGACGGGGATCTCGAAGACGTCCTCGCCGACGGTGTGGTTGCGCGGTATTGACCCCTCCTTCCTGAGCACCAGGGGCGCGCGGGGCCCGTCCTCGAACTCCACGCCGTCGGATTCGGCCATGAGCCTCTCGAAACCCATGGCGCACGGTATCGACGGCGATAGGGGGACGGCTTTGCCCTCGGGGACGTGCGTCACGTCCGTGACGTCGGCACCCTTCCTGAACAGCGCGTGGACCCTTCCGCTGTGCTCGGCGAACATGGTCATCAGGCGGTGGCCGGCGTCCCTCAGGGCGGAGCACTCCTCCGCGAAGCCGGCGTTGTTGGTCTCGATGATCATCATAGCGACACCCCCGTGACTATGTCCACGGCGGATTCCAGCCAGCCCTGGATCTGATCGGGCATGAACAGGCCCAGCAGGAGCGTGCATGCGACGAGTACCGCTATCGGCAGGTGCCTGGACGGGGAAGCGTGGGCGTCTATCTCCCTCCCGGGGTCCCCCGACAGCATGGGGAATATGTGGAGCGCCATGCCCGCCGCGACGATGGCGAGCAGTATGACGCATGCGACTGTCACCCAGACCATGCCCGCGTCGATGGACGCGTACATCAGGGAGAGCTCCCCGACGAACACCGCGAAGGGCGGCGCCCCCACTATGGCTAGCGTGCCGATCGCAAGGGCGGCGGACGTGAACGGCATGGACTTGGACACTCCGCGTATGGAGTTCATGTCGCGGGTGCCGTACGATTGGACGATGTTCCCCGCGGAGAAGAACAGGATGGGCTTGGTCACGGAGTGCGCCGCCATCTGCACGATCGCCGCGCCTATCGCGATGGGCGACCCGATCCCCAGGCCTATGGCGATGAGCCCCATGTTCTCTATGCTGGAGTAGGCCAGCATCCTCTTCAGGTCCCTGGAGGACACGATGAAGAACGCGGCGGCGGCCAGCGACAGCAGGCCGAACACCAGCAGGATGGTGGACGCGAATCCCGGGTTGACGATCTCCGACACGGAGTAGAACCTCAGGATGCCGTACATGGCGCAGTTGAGCAGCACCGCGGACAGCAGGCCGCTGATAGGGCTGGGGGCCTGGCTGTGGGCGTCCGGGAGCCAGGTGTGCATCGGCGCCAGGCCGACCTTCGTCCCGAATCCCACGATGATCAGGACCATCGCCATCTTCATGAGGGCGGGGTCCAGCTGGTCCGCGGCGGCCATGAGCTCGGGCCAGTCCAGGGACAGGTCCTGGTCGATTGCGCCGACGGTGGAAGCGTACACCAGGGTGTACCCGGCCAGGGCGATGGTTATGCCGACGGAGCACAGGATGATGTACTTCCAGGCGGCCTCGGTGGACTCCTCGCTGGAGTAGAACCCGACGAGGAAGGTGGACACCAGAGTCGTCGCCCCGATCCCGAGCCAGACGATGGCCATCGAGCGGACGGTGAACGTGAGTATCATCACCGAGACGAACACGATGAGGAGGCTGTAGTACTGGCCCATGTCCCTGGACCTTATCTTGCCCTCCTCCGCCTCCAGGCCGATGTACGCCCTCGAGTAGATGGAGGCCATCAGCCCGACCAGCGCCACTAGGAGCATGAAGATCGCGGACACGGAGTCGATGTAGAACACCCCGTCGTCGATCGTCGCACCGTCGAGCACGGGCACGCAGAGGTTCACGGCGAGCACCAGCAGCAGCGCGCAGCACGCGGGCATGACCGCCGCGATGTACCGGCTGTTGCGGATGCCCACGCAGAGCACCGCGGAGGCGGCCATGGCCAGCAGGAGAACGAGCAGGGAGATCGTCATTCCCTCAGCCTCCTGAGGAATGACGTGTCCACCGAGTTGAACGAGCGGTTGATCCTGTACGCGAAGATGCCGATGATGATCACGGCGACCATGACATCGAAGAACGCCCCGATCTCGACGATCAGCGGCATCCCGTGGGAGAGCGCCAGCGCTCCGAGGAACAGGCCGTTCTCCATCATCAGGAGGCCGACCGTCTCGGTGATGGCCTTGCGCCTGGTGCACATCATCAGCAGCCCGATCAGGATGATCGACACCGACAGCGCCAGGCAGTTCCTCTCCACATTCTCGATGGAGTCCAGCATGGGCTCGGTGATGTAGTACGAGAGGATGATCAGCAGACCGGACGTCAGGAGCGATCCCGGGATGCCGAGGCTCAGCTCCACCTCCTTGTCGACGTGGATCCTGCTCATGATGTACACGAGCATCCTGGGCATGACGATCACCTTCAGTGCGACGGTCAGGGCGCACATGATGTAGATGTGCGGGGTGTCGGAGGACCAGGCGACGATGAACGCCAGGACCGCCAGGAACACGGACTGGAGCGAGAACAGGTTGATCAGCGGCCTCATGCGCGTCGTCGCCACCGCCATCACGGATGTGAGGAGCATCAGGACCGCGCACAGATCGATCAGGTTTCCGATAATCGCGTCTTCCATATTCCTTCCCTCACAGAATGTACAGCGAGATCATCGCCATCAGGGACAGCGTGAACGATACGGTCAGCAGGTTGGGCGTCTTGAACAGCCTGGACTTGCACAGCACGGACTCCACCACGCTGAGCGCGAACGCGACGAGCAGCATCTTGACTGCCATCACGACGGCGGACAGGACCAGAGCCTGGGCGGTGAGCTCGGTGGCGATGCCCCACGGGAAGAACAGCGACCCGAGCATGGCCATGAAGATGGTCAGCCTCATCTGGGAGGACAGCTCCATCATGGCGAGGTCGCGTCCGGAGTACTCGAGCAGCATGGCCTCGTGGACCATGGTTAGCTCCAGGTGCGTCGTGGGGTTGTCGAACGGGATCCTGGCGTTCTCGGCCAGGAGGGTCATCATGAACGAGGCTCCGGCGAGTATGAGCGCGGGGCCCACGGCGGTCAGCCCCAGCGCGGAGATCGCCGACGAGATGTCGCCCATGTCGGTGCCGGCCCCGGAGAGCACGGCTAGCGTGGCGATGGCGAGGAGCAGCGCCGGCTCGATGAGCACGGACATCATCATCTCCCTGCTGCTCCCCATCCCGCCGAAGGTGGAGCCTCCCTCGAGGCCCCCGAGCACCATGGCGAACCTGTACATGGTGAACAGGTAGACCACGGCCACCAGGTCTCCGAACGGGGCGAGGACGCCGGTGTAGACGAACGGCGTCATCATGGCGAGGACGATCATCGACGCCATGCACACGTACGGGATGCCGCGGAACAGCCACGACGAGTTCCTCGACGTGACGGAGTCCTTCCTGAACAGCTTGCGCAGGTCGCGGTACGGCTGGAACACCGATGCGCCGACGCGGCCCTGCATGAGGGCCTTGAACTTCGACACGATGCCGGCCATCAGCGGCGCGATGGCGATCAGGACGATCGCCTGTATCAGCTCCACCGCGATCTCGGCCCACATCATAGGAGCCTCACCGCCAGGAGCGCAACGACGAGCGTGACGAGTATGTACGAGAGGTAGGACTGGATGTTCCCGGTCTGGATCCTGGTCACCTGCTTGGAGAACCAGGTTATGAGGGCCCCGAGGGGCCTGTAGATGTACTTGACGAAGGGCTCGACGAAGCTGGTGGTGTAGCTGTCGCCCTTCTTCTCGGAGGAGTCCTGGTAGATCGGGTGGAAGACCCTGACGATGGGCTGCGAGAACCCCTCGGAGGAGTACTGCATCCTCTCGTCGAGGGTGCCTCCGCATCCCCAGGTGTCGCCGATCTCGCGGTTCCTCCTGAACACGCGGGTGGCCGCGAACATGACTGCGACGCATCCGGCGAGCATGAGGCCGAGCGTAAGAGGCTCCAGGGTCCCGGACATCGCCTCGGAGTAGGAGGCGTCCGAACCTGTCAGAGACGAGACGCCGGAGGCCATCGCGTCCATCAGCGGGATCGCGAGCAGGCCCATGGCGAGGCACATACCGGCGAGCACCGCCAGAGGCGCGAGGGACCCTTTCCTCAGCGGACGGGGGTTCGCCGCGCCCTCGGACCTGGGCCTTCCCAGGAAGATGAAGCCGTACAGCCTCGCGTACGACGTGGCGACGATCATCCCGCACACTCCGAGCAACGCAACGAGCAGGGGCATGGCGACCCTCATGTTCGAGGCCATCGCGTCGGTCCCCAGCAGGGACTGGAGCATCAACCACTCGCTGACGAAGCCGTTCATCGGCGGGATCGCGGCCAGGGACATGATGCCGAACAGCGCCACGACGGAGAGCCCGGGCAGGACGCAGGCGATGCCGCCCATCCTGTCGATCTTCCTCTCGCCGGTGACGTCCTCGATCGAGTCGACGGTGAGCATCATGAGGGACTTGAACACGCTGTGGTTCAGAGTGTGGAGCAGCCCGGCGATCGTCACGAGGGCGCACAGCCCGGGCAGGCTGCCGCTGAAGACCACCGCAAGGGACAGGCACATCGTGACGAGGGCCATGTTCTCCATGCTGGAGTAGGCGAGGATCCTCTTGGGCTCGGTCTGCACCATGGACTCCATGGCGCCCCACAGCGCTGTCGCCGCGGAGAGCACGCAGAGCACCACACCGACGGTCTCCATGCCCTCGCCGACGCCGATCCAGGAGAACACCCCTTTGAACAGGACGAGCACGGCCACGTTGGAGCACAAGGTGGTGAGCAGGGCGGTGGTGTGGGTGGGGGACTCGGCGTACATGTCGGGCATCCACGCGTGGAACGGGATGGTGCCGAGCTTGGTGCCGAACCCTATGAACAGTAGGAAAATCAGAATAGCCGAGGACGTCTGCCCCAGCGTCGCGGACAGGTTGTCCCACTGGCCGATGTCCCCTGTGCCGGCGGTCCACGCCAGGTACGCGACGACGGCCATGAGCGTCAGGCCGCCCAGGTGCGTTATTGCGAAGAACCTCCACCTGGGGCCCTCCCTCCTGGAGGACGCCATCGCGAAGGTCACGACGGACACGATCTCCCAGGACACCAGGAGGAGAACCGCGCTGTCAGCGGTCATGCACAGGATGCAGGACACGAACAGGGCGCAGACGAGCGCCGAGTACCCGGAGCCGTAGCCGTGCCCGGAATGGGACATGTGGACCACGACCATCAGGAAGACCGCCGACGAGATCGAAACGAACACGGCGGTGAGCTGGTCGACGGACACGGAATAATCGCCGAGCAGCGACCCCACGGGGAACGTGCAGGTGAAATCCGGGACGAGCATCCAGACGGGATAGCACAGTATCCCGGCGATGCAGGATATCGAGCAGAGGGCGGTCCCGGCCTTGGCCCCGCTCTCCCTCCTGATGAATCCGCAGACGATCCCGGCGACTGCCGGAACGATGAGGAACAGCATGTACGCTGCGACGAAGGTGCCCTCTTCCATGCCCGAGATCATCTGGAAAACACTACCGTCGCCGCCGTTACACGGATGATAGCTTAAAGATTTGCATAGGGAAGCATCCGTGGAACACGAAGGCTCCGTACGCGTAAAGAGAATATGGAAAGGGTCCCCGCCCCGTGTCTGGGGCGGGGTTTCTGCATCACTCGGCCATCCTTCTCAGGACGTACTGCAGGATGCCGCCGTTGGCGATGTAGTCGACCTCGGCCGGGACGTCCACGCGGCAGAGCGTGTCGAACTCCAGCTTCTGGCCGTCGCGGTACGCGGTGACGCGGACGGTGCACCTGGGCTCCAGGTCGGAGAGGTCGATGTCGAAGGTCTCCTTGCCGGTGAGCCCGAGGGTCTCGGAGCTCTGCCCGGGCAGGAACTGCAGGGGCACGATGCCCATGCCGACCAGGTTGGACCTGTGGATCCTCTCGAAGGACTCGGCGATGACCGCGCGGACCCCCAGGAGGAGCGGCCCCTTGGCGGCCCAGTCCCTTGAGCTGCCCGTTCCGTACTCCTTGCCGGCGAGCACGATCAGCGGGGTCATGTCCTCATCGTACCTCCTGGAGGTCTCGAAGATGGTGTCCACGGTGCCGTCCGGCAGGTACACGGAGCAGCTGCCCTCGCTTCCGGGCACGAGGATGTTCTTGAGCCTGACGTTCGCGAAGGTCCCGCGCACCATGACCTCGTGGTTGGCCCTGCGGGATCCGTAGGAGTTGAAGTCGGCGGGCTTGACGCCCTTCTCGGTGAGGTATCTCCCGGCGTCGGTCTTCTCGCCGAAGGCCCCGGCGGGGGAGATGTGGTCCGTGGTGATGGAGTCGCCGAGCTTCGCGAGGCACCTGGAGCGCTTCACGTTCCTGATCTCGGGCTCCTCCCCGATCGAGTCGAAGAAGGGAGGGTTGCGGATGTAGGTCGAGTTCTCATCCCACTTGAACAGGGGCGAGTCCTCGCAGGGGATGGCGTCCCACATCGCGGATCCCACGAACAGCTTCTCGTTGTTCGCCTTGTAGAGAGCGCGGGTGACGAACTGCTCGGTTAGCTGGGAGACCTCCCAGTCCTGGGGCCAGATGTCCTTCAGGTAGACCTCCTTCCCGTCCACGACGGCCAGGGGCTCCCTGTCCAGGTCGATGTCGACCCTCCCGGCGATGGCGTAGGCGACCACGAGGGGCGGGGAGGCGAGGTAGTTGGCCTTGACGAGGGGGTGGATCCTTCCCTCGAAGTTCCTGTTGCTCGACGCGATCGCCGCGACGGCCAGGTCGTTGGCCCTGATCGAGTTGGAGACTTCGTCGGACAGCGGTCCGCTGTTCCCGATGCAGGTCATGCAGCCGTATCCGCAGACCTGGAATCCCTGCTTCTCGAGGTAGACGAGCAGGCCGGAGTTCCTGAGGTACTGGGTGACGGCCTTGGATCCCGGGGAGAGCGAGGTCTTCACGTGGGGTGCGGGCTTCAGCCCGAGGTCGCACGCCTTCTTCGCGACGAGCCCCGCGGCGATCATGACCGACGGGTTCGCCGTGTTGGTGCACGAGGTGATCGAGGCGATGACGAGGGAGCCGTCCCCGAGCGTCCCGGCGACGGGCTTCCTTTGCTCCTTGACGCCGAGGGCGTCCAGGGTCTCCGCGAACCTCTCCTTCATCTCCCTCATGGGGATGAGGTCCTGGGGGCGCTTGTGGCCGGCCAGGCAGGGCTCCACGGTGGACAGGTCCAGCTCGAGGGTGTCGGTGTACTCGGGCTCGGCCTCGTACCACATGGTCTGCTCACGCATGTACTTCTCGACCGCGTCGATGTGCGCCTCGTCCCTTCCGGTGAGCCTGAGGTACTCCATGGTGCGCTCGTCCACGGGGCAGTACCCCATGGTCGCCCCGTACTCGGGGGCCATGTTGGCGATGGTGGACCTGTCCGGGAGGGGGAGGTCCTTGTATCCGGGGCCGTAGAACTCGACGAACTTGCCGACGACGCCCTTCTTCCTGAGCATGCTGACGACCGTGAGCACAAGGTCGGTGGCGTTGACGCCCTCCCTCAGCTTGCCGGTGAGCCTGAACCCGATGACGTCGGGCAGGGGCATGTAGCTGGGCTGGCCGACCATGACGGCCTCCGCCTCGATCCCTCCGACGCCCCATCCGGCGACGCCGAGGCCGTCGATCTGGGTGGTGTGGGAGTCGGTTCCGAAGCAGGAGTCGGGGTACGCGATCTTCTTCCCATCCTTCTCCACGACGTGGACGAGAGGGGACAGGAACTCCAGGTTGACCTGGTGGCAGATGCCGTTCCCGGAGGGCACCGCGCGGAAGTTGCGGAGGGACTTCTGCGCCCACTTGAAGAGCGCGTACCTCTCGCTGTTCCTCTGGAAGTCCAGCTTCTCGTTGAGCTCCTGGGCGTCGGCCCTGCCGGCGTAGTCGGTGATCAGCGAGTGGTCGATGACCAGGTCCA
>JAUNXZ010000185.1 GCA_030539515.1 Thermoplasmata archaeon | reverse complement strand
AGCTGAAGACCTACTCGCCGACGATGAGCGTCTACTCGCTGGACGTCAGGCTTCTGTGAGAGGAAGCAGTCAGGCTCGTGCGACCATATCAGACCGGCGGACTGCATGTACGCGTACATCGTCACGGAGCCGACGAAGCGCATCCCGCGCTTCTTCAGGTCCTCCGACAGGCGGTCCGACGCTTCGTTGGTGGTCATCCCCACCTCGTGCAGCACCTCCCCGTCCGTGAACCCCCACATGTAGTCGGCGAACGTCCCGAACTCCTCCTGTATGGACAGGAAGATCCCGGCGTTGCGTACCGCCGCCCGTATCTTGGGGCGGTTGCGTATCACGCCGGGGTGGGCGGCTATCCTCTCCACGTCCTCCTCGGTGTACGCCGCGACGCGGACGGGGTCGAACCCCTCGAACGCCTCGCGGATGGCGTCCCTCTTGTTCAGGACGCACTCCCACGACAGCCCGGCCTGGAAGCACTCCAGCAGGAGCATCTCGAACAGCCTGGCGTCGTCGTGCGTGGGCACTCCCCACTCGGTGTCGTGGTACTCGATGTACCGCGGATTCTTGGGATTCGCCCAGAAGCACCTGCGCCGGCCGTCCGGCCATTCCTGCGGTTTCATCGCCTCTTCAGCGGGTCGAGCGTGATGCCGGTCTGGCCCTGGTAATTCCCGCTCCTCTGGGCGTAGTCCTTGATCGTCTCCGAGTTCAGCGACTCGAACACCATCTGGCAGAACCTCTCGCCGATCGGGATCTCGACGACGTCGTCCGACGCGTTGTACGCGCCGAGCGTTAGGGTGCCCTCGAATCCGGCGTCGATCTTCCCGAAGGCGCCGATGCATCCCTTGCGTATCCAGGTGGTTCTCATCCACAGCTGGGCGCAGATGTCGCTGGCCATGCGGACGCGCTCGACCGTGGACACATAGAACATGGTCCTCGGGGGGATCTGGACGACACCCTCCCTCTTGACCTCCGGGTCGCCGCGGACGGATATCTCCGCTATCCTGAGGTCGTAGCCGTTGGGCGTGAGGCTCTTCTCGCTGTAGTCGCTGATGCCGAGGTACCCGGTCATCAGGCTCTCGACGATGTCCCTGTCGGAAAGGATTCCCATGTGTGGGGGTATGCCTTCGCGATATTAAGGGATGGATTCATTACGCCCGCCTCCCTTCGTCCGTCCATGATCATCCCGAGGTTCCTCTCCGCGGGCGACGCCATCGGCGTGACCGCCCCGTCCGCCGGAGTCACCGAGTCCACCGACCGCTTCAGGTTCGCCAACGCCAGGAGGCGCATCGAGGCCCGCGGGTACCGCGTGGTCGAGACGCCGAACACGTACATGTGCGACGAGGAGGGAAGGAGCTCGCCGGCCGCCCAGAGGGTGGAGGAGTTCGAGTCCGTGCTCGAGGATCCGGAGGTCGCGGCGATCTACGCCGCATCCGGAGGGGACTACGAGTTCGAGATGCTCCCCCTGATGGACTGGAAGGCGGTGGAGGACAACCCCAAGTGGATCCAGGGCTACTCGGACAACACCGTGCTCCTGTTCAAGATCACCGCGGAGCACGACATCGCCA
>JAUNXZ010000066.1 GCA_030539515.1 Thermoplasmata archaeon | reverse complement strand
AAGTTCTTAGACGTCGCTGGGGTGTGATCTAGCAGTCAAACAGGTTCCGTATGAATAATCTCATCCTCCAAACAACCCTCTTTCTTCTTTGAATTCTCATCCTCAGCATGCTTGCTGCGGTTTTTCGCTTCTTCCGGAGCGGGTTTCGTATGATCTCAGTGCCCCCTGCGGGCGCAACTTGTTATATCCGGGCAGGATGCCCCATGCATGAGCATCCGTCTGGTACCGTCGAGGGTCGGCTACGACTCCAACATATACCTGGTGTCGGGGGAGCACCCGATGATCGTCGACGCGGGGACCGGTCAGGACTCCGCTAACATCATCTCGATCATCCGCAGGGCATCGCCCAAGCCGCCGGAGATGATCGTCGCCACCCACTGCCACTACGACCACGTCGGAGGGCTGAGGGACCTCGTTGACGCCTTCGGCTGCCCGGCCTACGCCGGCCGCCTGGACGCCGGATACATAAGGGATTCCGATCCGGAGCACACGGTCGGGAACCTCTTCCAGGACAGGGTCAGACCCGTCGAAGTGAACAGTCTGGCACATGGCGATGTGCTCGACACGGGGGACCACAGGTTCACGGTCCTCGAGACCCCGGGGCACACTCCGGGAAGCATATGCCTCTACGAGGAGTCCACTGGCAGCCTGATCTCCGGGGACACGCTGTTCCTCACCAGTTACGGCAGGACCGATTTCGCCGGGGGCTCCATGAGCGCCATGCGCTCATCTTTAGGCATGCTTAGGAACATTGACATAAGGGAACTGTTTCCGGGTCATGGAAGTACGTGCGAACGCTACTCGCCCGGATACCTGGACAGGGTACTCGAGATGGCAGGTGTATGAATGAAGATAGTAAAGTGCGACTACTCACACGGGTTCGACGCCCAGTGCGACGACGCCGTCGCCATGGCCGCAGAGGACCTCGCGGACGGCAAGCTGATCGTCTACCCCACCGAGACCGTCTACGGAATCGGCGCAGACATCTACAACGAGACGGCAGTGAAGAGCCTGTACGTGGTCAAGAACAGGCCCTTCGACATGCCGCTCTCCGTCGCCGTGTCCGACAAGGCCATGCTGGAGAGGGTCGCGGTCCTGAACGAGAACGCGGACAAGCTGATCAAGGCGTTCCTGCCCGGACCGCTCACGATCATCATCAAGAAGCAGTCCGACGTCCCGGACATCGTCACCTCGTCTTCCCAGAAGGTCGGGATCCGCATCCCCGACAACAGGTTTGCACTGGAGCTCATCAGGCGCACCGGCCCCATCGTGGCCACGTCCGCCAACCTCCACTCCCATCCCGACGCGGTCAGCGTCGACGCGGCCATCGCCGACTTCGGCGACGCCGTCGACACCTACATCGACGCGGGAGCATGCACGATCGGTCAGCCCTCAACCATAGTCTGGCTCATGGACAACCAGGTCGAGATAGTCAGGCAGGGCGCGATCCCCGCCGAGAAGATAAAGGAAGTCTTAGGATGCTGAGTTCCGAGGAACTTGAGAAGCTGCGCAGGGCCGGACGCGTGTCCGGCGAGGCGCGCGAGCTGGGGATGTCGCTGGTCGTCGAGGGAGCCAAGCTCTACGACGTGGCGCAGGAGGTCGAGGGCTACATCCGCGACCACGGTTGCGGTCTGGCGTTCCCCTGCAACATCAGCAGGAACGAGATCGCGGCGCACTACACGCCCACGTCCACCGACGAGACCAGGTTCGAGGTCGGCGACGTCGTGAAGATCGACTGCGGCGCCGAGCTCGACGGCTACGTCGGCGACACCGCCGGGACGGTCGAAGTGGGCACCAAGAGGTACACCGCCCTTGTCGAGGCCTCGAAGCGCGCCAGGAACACGGTCGCGGAGTTCATCGGCGACGGCGTGACCCTGGGCGAGATCGGCAGGGCCGTCGAGATGAGCATGAAGCGCGACGGGTTCGTCCCCATCGAGAACCTCTGCGGCCATCAGATCGAGAGGTACAACCTCCACGCGGGAATGTCCGTGCCGAGCTACGACTCCGGGTCCACCGAGGTCATCAAAGCAGGGATGACCGTCGCCATCGAGCCGTTCGCGACGGACGGCAGGGGATACGTCAACAACGGGAAGTTCGGCAACATCGTGCGCATCGCCAGGGACAAGAAGCTCTCCGACCCGAAGGCGCAGGAGTTCCTCGACTACGTCAAGGGCGAGTTCCACGAGTTCCCCTTCTGCGCCAGGAGCTGCCAGTTCCCGGACGCGGAGAAGTACGTCAAGACCCTCATGAGGCACGGCGTCCTCGCCGGGTACGCGACGCTGGTCGAGGCCGGCGGAGGCATCGTCTCCCAGCACGAGTACACGTTCTACATAGACGGGCACAGGGGAGAGGTCACCACCCTCCCGTGAGAAACCCCTTCAAACCCAAACACAAGCCGGAGTTGCCAAGCCTGGTCAAAGGCGAAGGACTCAAGATCCTTTCTCGTAGGAGTTCGCCGGTTCGAATCCGGCCTCCGGCACTGTTTCATTTTTTTCAGCCCTCTCAGGCATGTCTGGCTCGGTCTCCGGGGATACCCCCGGGGTCTCCGAATCGGTGTGAACTGCGACGGGCGCCCACGTCCTGCGGACGGCTTCGATCGCAATGTCGTTACGCCTCCGGGCGTAGAAACGCTCGGTGGTCTTGGTTGTGGAATGCCCCATCAGGACCGACACGGTCTCGATGGAATCGATGCCGGTATCGAGAAGGTGCTGCCCGTAGCTGCGGCGCAGCTTCCTCGGATCGGCATCGAGGCCGAGGTCCTTCAGGCTGTGGCCAAGGATCCTCCGGATGGAGTTGCCGCACATGTACGGGCTCGACGAGTATGCTGTCGGCGGGAAGAACGCCGAAGAATCCGGCTGCGGATCGTACAGCTCGAGATACCGGCAGATGATCCCGACGAACTCCGGAGCGATCGGGACCATGCGGGGACGGCCGTAGGTGGATTCGCCCTTGACGTGGAGGACCGTCAGGACCCACTTGGAGGTATCGAGGTCGCGGACCTCGATGAAGCGGAGCTCCTTGGTCCGGAGGCCGCAGCCCAAGAAGAGCGCGAGCATAGCGTAGGAGCGGACCAGACGGCGATCATCCGATTCGGCGACCTCTGCCATCCTCCGGATGATGCGGCCGTACTCGTCCATGGTGAAGCTCGGGAGCATGGTGTGCTCGCCTGCGGGACGCAGCGTCGGGTACTTCCGGAGACAGGTGCGAACCGCGGAGTTCTCGCAGAAGTCGAACAGCAGACGGAGCGCGGAGACCTCATGACGGAACTCGGCCTGAGAGAACCCCAGGGAACGGCGCCAGGCGAGATGATAGCGGACATCATCGGCCGTCATCGTCCTGGGCGACGTCGTCGAGATCCTGCCGGCCGCGAGGTGCGCACGGAGATCCCTGGAGATGCGTGAGTAGCGGCGGCGGAGGGACTTGAAGCCGTCGGTCGAGTAGACACCCTCGATGGATGCGAGATACTTGGCGGCGAACTCGTCGAAGGGATAACGGCTCACAGTATCACATCCATTTCGACGCCCTCGAGCTCCTCGATGATATCCGGATTGCCGGCGCAATCCTCGCAGAGCAGGCCGTACTCGGAGATCTCCCATCCACGGGCATCGAGGCATTCGGCGATGGCCGAGCAGTGCTCGACGATGATGCTCTCGCCGCAGCCGACGCAATCAGCGGCGTACAGGCGGCGGAGCCAAGGACTCCAAATCTTGAACGTGCGAGCCGCGCAATAGCGCGGAGCCCTCCGGGTTGCGGCAGAGGCCGCCTGGGAAGACACAACGGACAGGACAGCGTCGGAAGGCATATTCGTACACCTCCGGAAAATCGTCCTTGGGAGCAGGCTCGGGGAAAGAGAAATAACGAATGTCCTTGGATCTAAGGACGCAGTTGACGCCGCCGACTACGATGACAAGGGCCTTCTTGCCGAAGCGCTTAGAGATTGTCGGACCCCTGATATCGAGAGGACCACAAACAAGATGGTATCCGCAGATATCCTTGAAAACATCAAGCTCGGATCCGTTGGACAATCCGAACGTGAAATGGTAGGTATCGCACATCGCATTCGCATAGTCCATATCGGCCTTCAGATCGTCAATGGAAGGTCCATTGACAGGATCATAATCGTACTGGACGACCGGATAAGACTTAAACGTCATCAAGCGCACCCCCCGAGGGCCTTGACCATGTCGACGTCCAACCGGTAAAACCGGGTGTGACGGCGCTTACGGGCATCCTCATGGGTCCTGATCTTGTACTTGCCGACGACATGGGTGCCGGTGTAGACGAGGACAACGGCGCGGAGATCCTCGAGCGTCATCCTCTCGAGGACATCGATGCACTGCTGAGGAAGCTCGAGAGAGACGGCCTCTCTTATGATCGTCTTCTTGGACCAGTTGGAAATAGCCATGATGAGGGGCTGGTCCGAATCGTCATCATACCAAACACAATCCGAATCGAAGGTGCGCGGCTCATCATAATCGATGATGCGCTCGTCGAAGTGAGGATCGTCGAAGACCATTCAAGCCGCCTCCGGGAGGAAGTGCTGCGAGAGGGGAACGCCAGGGACCATGACGATAGTCCCTTCGGACCAGAGCTCATGAAGAAACACCATGAACCCAACTGTAGACTTCGGATTGAAGTGGTCGCACATATCTACAAACGAGCATCCCGGATGATCGCGAATGTAATCCACGACCTCATCACGGGAGACTCCGGGATTGAATGGATCAAGAGCCTCGCAATGCGTGAAACCGGAAGGCGCACCGACCGGGGATAGAGCTGCTGACGACGGCGAGGCGGCATCGACAGCCTCAGCTGAAAGAAGGCTGAGATGGATGGATGATGCAGGATATCCGGTCTCTTCAGGTGCTGTGGTTTCACGCATGTAATCTAAATGCACTACAACACATATAAAGATTCCTTTTGGATGCCATTTGGATTACACATTTACATATCGAGACAAACAAATCAGACAGCATGGAGAGACGCGACCGGTCTACGATCGTAAGCATCAGGATACCGGACGGTCTCTTGGAGAAGATCGAAGCCGATGTGGAAGGCAGCGGCGACTTCACAAGCCGCGCCGATTACATACTGGCAGCTATCCGGCACTTCGAGGAGTACCGGATAAGGATCCTCGCAGAAAGAAAGGCAGCTTACGGCGATGTCGATTACGAAGCACCTTCGGGAAGTGTTCAGCTTCGGAATAATGAAGTGAAGGGCTGATTTTCTTTTTCGAAGCAGTTGGATGTATATGTCAAGGAGATAAGATGCGTGAAATATCGATGCCGGTGGAAAGAACCGCCAAACTCAACATGCTAGGCTATGAGATTGCAGGCATTTTCATGATCATCGGTGCAGTATGCGCACTGTTTGTAAGCAAGAATATCGACGTGAATTTTCTGCTATTGTTCGTGTTCAGTTTCATGGGAGGCGTATGTCTGATCATCATCAGTGCCGGCAGCAGGTCGATTATGAAGCAGGCCGAGAAGGCCAATCCCGCCGACTTCGAGCTCATGGGCGAGTGCGCCGCGATCTCGAAGGGCAGCTACAGAATCCTCGACGACAACGCCAACATGATCATCAACCTCAAGCGCCGCGAGCTCCTCCGGGCAGAGAAGCTGCGGGAGCTGCAGGAGAGGGAGCAGTACGGGGTTCCGCCGGAAAACGATACGCGCGAATGAGGCGCGTATCTCCATTTTTCGCAACCCGCCCACTGAACGCCCGTTTTCCGGCGGAAGGGGGAAGATGGGCAACCTCCGAGCACGCTCGGAAGACCAGACACGCAACCCGCCCCATAACGCCCGTTGCCCATCATACCCCTCATACAGCTGCGCCGTTCCCCTGTACAGAGAGAGGCGAACCCGCGGGTATCTCGTCCGGCAGCAGTCCCGTCTCGTCGAAGATACGCGCCTGCTCCGGAGTCATGAGCATCGGATCGAGGCCCTGCCCGGATTGGCTCGGAACGTACCTCATCAGGCGGCGCGATTCCTGGCGAATGGACACGGCGCGTTCGCTGTCATAATCATCCAACCCCATCGATTGGGGAGTGGAGCATGCCTCGAGACGGAGAGCGAAGTCGAGGACGCGGACGCCGTTCTCTTGCAGGTCGGCCTTCCAGTGCTTCCAGGCCGCATGAACCATGTCGTACTCCTCGGCCAGCACCATTATCGGGCTGTCGTGGATGTACCTGGACGGCTTGGGGTCGCGGTCGTCGAACCCGTCGTAGATCATGAGCTCGGCGCCGCACTCCGGGCAGAGCCGGACGCGGTCCTCCCGGTACACGTCGAACACGCGGATGTGCTTCCTGGCCACCACGCCGAAGGTCCTGACGGCGTTGAAGGTCTTGGTGTAGCGACGCATGGTCCACTGGACCCAATCGAACTCGGAGAGGTCTCCGACCATACGGCCACGCCCCTCTCCGGCCTCGAACCAGTCGGTGTCCGAGAACGAGGAATCGTCCCCGGACATGAGCCCGGGTATGAAGTGGCTGAGGACGCTCAGGTCCCAGTTTATCTCGTCCTCCGGACGCTCGGAGTAGCCGAGGCCGGCGTGCGTCAACAGGTACGCGATCGTTTGACGCACGGACCTGATCTTCTCTCCGGGATGGACCTGCTTGACGACGCATCCGTACTTCCGATAGATGCGGCGGTTGTCGACGTAGCCGTATCCGATCACGTGAAAATGGGGTCCGAGGACCCATTCCTCATCCTGAAGGCGCCACGGATGGAAAACCATCGCGCCTCCGAGGAAGCCGGCGTCGATCATGACGAGCTGGACCCACTGGACGAGCAGCGCGAACCTGTCGACGTCGCGCATGACCTCGATGGTCCATTCCTGCGGCGGGCTGATTACCCAATGCTTGAGCTGCGGGACCTTCCTGCCGCCCCTCTTCTCGAGGTCGGCGTAAGCGAGGATCCTCGTCTCTACCTGGGCGCCCCTGCGGAGCGCGACGTCGTTGCCGCAGTTGGCGCAGGCGAGCCGCCAGCAGTGTATCCTGGCGGCCTTGAGGTAGTGCGACCTGTCGGAACCGCACGCGGTGAACCGCATCTCGGCCGGGGACTGCCACTTGAATCCGCATCCCATGCGCTCGGGAAGGACCTCGTCACGCATGGGCAGGCCCCACTCGACATATTGCTTTGGCGTTTGACAACCTTCTTGAAAATAAGAATCACTAATGGCAGGATGCCATCTATCAGGACCGTACAGATCCTCGATTTCGCAGTTTTTGACGTACTTGGTAACCGGATGCGAGTCGAGCGCGGCTTGGATTGCCAAGCCGCCCTCGCGGGCGATCTGCTCCGCCTTGGCGATCGAGCGGAGGTACATCCCGTCGCGGTCCCAATCCTCGAGCTGACGCGGTGCGCGGATCGAGCTCATGATTCGACCTCCTCGATGCCGGCGCCTTCGGCACCGGCGGAAGCCGCCCTCGGGTCGGAGCCGGCCCCAGGCTCGGCTCCTCCCCAAGCCTGCGGCTCGGGCGGTTGGCCGCTCTCGGGGACGACCTGCGCGGCTGCGCCGCTGGGCCGCCCCTCGCCCCTGACGGGGACCGCGGGAACAGAGGACAGGACCAGGTCGGAGGTCGGTTGGGAGGCCGGGCGGAGGTCGACGACCCGGAGAGGATCGGAGGCCCTGCCGGCGGCATGGGCGAGCCTGGACTCATAAGGTGCAGAAGAGGAGAGCGTAGAGACCAGAGAACAATCGAGCGCGAAAGCACAGGCGAGGGAGACGAACGGGGAATCAAGACCGTAGAAGGAGCAGACTGTGGAGAGGCGCAGAGGACGGACGGAGGAGGAGAGGGCAACCTGGGGAGGAAGGGGGAAAGACCGGGCAACCTCATAGGAGGCGATGCGGCGGAGATCCTGATCAAGAAAAACCCGGGGCTCGCTCATGCCTTGGCCCTCCTGCGGGCATCCCTGAGATAATGGGACTGAGCATCGGTCCACCAGTCGACGAGAGGAATCACCAGGACCTCGTCGCTATCGGAGCAGTATGTGAAGACGCGAGGATCCATCTCCGGATGGATGGCTGCAGCTTCAGCTAGACGAAGGTTGGCGGTCATCTGCAGCGATTGGAGCTCGGGACGCTCGAACTTCAAATCGGTATCCCAAACACGCTTATGCATGAAAACGACCCGCTGAGTCCGGAAGAACTGAAGGTCGAGGATGGCAGTAGACTGGACGCTGATCAGAACAACGATATCGCGGTGACTGATCAAAGACAGCCAACCGTCGAGGTCGGTCCTCGAGGCGGAGCCGCGGCTGCTGAACACCCTGGCGGCATCCTCGATGACGACGACGGAACCGGGCGGGATGTTCTCGAGGTCCCAAAACACGGAGTAGCCGGGGAAAAGGCCGCGGTCGAAATCCCAGGTCTCCAGAAGGCACTTTTTCCTATCCGGGAAGAAGAGCTCGACGGTCGAGAAGAGTGTCGCGGATTTGCCGGTTTTCCCCGATCCGAGGAAGAGCAGCACACCGTGCCGCATCGAGGACAGCTCATCGACGATGCGGGAACCGCAGGGATTCTGCGGATTCAGGAGAAGGCCTCCTCGGGATTGAGGGGTTTCTGCTCGGAGGCCTCGACGAATCTCCTCGCCATCGCTACGATATCCATTTCATCGGACGAATCCGGGAAGGACATCCCGGATATACCGGCAAGAGCGCCGAACTCAGAGGCAACGAACTCGACCGGCTCCCTGGCGAGGCGGGCACCGTAAAGCCTCGGATGCTGCGATAGCTTGAGATTGTCGACCATCGCCGACTCGGCATCATCGAGGAACTCATGCAGCAAATCCTCATAGGCGTAGACCTGGGCGATGTTGAGCTCGTGCGTCCAGCCGTAATCGATGGTCTTGGCATCGACGTCGATTGACGTAGCGATGTAGAGCGGCATGCCCATGCTCGAGGTCAACGCATAACCGTTGCCGGAAGCGTTGAACTGCGAATAGTGCTCCTCCGGAATCCACACGAGACGGATGTGCTCATTCCGGAAATCGCGCGGGACCACCAGGACGAGGCGCCCGATCGGACGCGATAGGTACGAGGTGATCAGCCATCCGAGGATCAGGCCGATGACGAATCCCTCGATAAGCTCGGTGTCGACATATGAGGAGCACACCCAGAGCGCGGCCAAAACGAACAGCGCGAGCGCTGCCGACCGAACCTTGTCGCCGGACTGGATGAGAACATCCCAACCGGTCGCGCCCGGGGTGTACTCCGATGCCATCAGATCACGTCCTCGACCGGACCCGCGGCCTGACGGCGGTAGCGGTAGATCCACGAGCCGACGATGACGCCGGCCAGGACG
>JAUNXZ010000002.1 GCA_030539515.1 Thermoplasmata archaeon | reverse complement strand
AGTCCACGTCCTCCAGCGTCGCCGTGGGCGGCAGGGAGAACCTGAGGGACCCGTGCGCCGTCTGGTGCTCCAGGCCGATGGCCAGCAGCACGTGGGACGGGTCCAGGGACCCGGACGCGCACGCGGAACCGGTGGAGACGCAGACGCCGTTCATGTTCATGGACATGAGCAGGCCCTCGCCCTCGACGAAGTCGAAGCTGAAGTTGGCGTTGCTGGGCAGCCTCTTCGTGGGGTGGCCGTTGAGGCGGGTGTACGGGATCTCGGCCAGGACCCTCTCCACGAGGTGGTCCCTCAGCTTCGACTCCTTCTCCGCGCGCTCGGCCATGTCCGCCGCCGCGAGCTCCGCCGCCTTACCGAAGCCGACGGCCCCGGGGACGTTGGTGGTCCCGCCGCGTATACCGCGCTCCTGCTCGCCGCCGTGGATCAGCGGGTCGAGCCTGACGCCGTTCCTGATGTACAGGAACCCGACGCCCTTGGGCCCGCCCAGCTTGTGGGCGCTGGCGCTCAGGAGGTCGATGTTATCGGCATTCACGTCGATGGGGATCTGCCCGTACGCCTGGACGGCGTCGGTGTGGAACAGGATCTTGTGGGCCTTCGCGATGGCCCCGATCTCGCGGATGGGCTCGATCGTCCCGATCTCGTTGTTGGCGGTCATCACGGAGATGATCGCGGTGTCGGGGCGGATGGCCGCCTCCACATCCTTGGGGTCCACGAGCCCGTACTCGTCGACGGGGAGGAAGGTGACCTCCACGCCCATCTTCTCGAGGTACTCGCAGGTGTTGATTATGGCATGGTGCTCGATGCTCGACGTGATTATGTGCTTGCCCTTGGCGTGCGGGCCGAAGACCGCGGACTTGAGCGCCCAGTTGTCGGACTCGGAGCCGCCGGAGGTGAAGTAGATCTCCTCGGGCTTCGCCCCGATGAGCTTCGCCAGGTTCGCCCTGGCCTCCTTGACGGCCTCCCTTCCGGGCTTCCCCATGGCGTGGATGCTCGCAGGGTTCCCGAACTCCTCGACGAAGAACGGGAGCATCGCGTCCAGGACCTCCCTGCGGACGGCCGACGTCGATGCGTTGTCCATGTAGATCTCTTTGCTGGCCATTTTCAAACCCCGTAATTCCTAGCTGATTACTATGATTTGAATCGGGGAACTAGTATATCAGTCTTCAGTAGGCACGCGCGGGAATCAAGCGGTGTGGGCCCCGGGGGAGTCCCCCGGAGCCCGTTTTCCCGGGATCAGATCTTGGCGAAGGCCTGGTCCAGGTCGGCGATTATGTCGTCGATGTGCTCGGTTCCGATGGAGAACCTGACGGTGGACGGGGTGATGCCCTGGTCCAGGAGCTCCTCCTCGGTGAGCTGGGAGTGCGTGGTGCTGGCGGGGTGGATCACGAGGGACTTGACGTCCGCCACGTTGGCCAGGAGCGAGAACAGCTGGAGGCTGTCGATGAACTTCTTGGCCTCGGCCTCGCCGCCCTTGATCTCGATGGTGAAGATCGAGCCGGCCCCGTCGGGGAAGTAGCGCTCGTAGAGGGCGTGGCTCGGGTGCTCCAGGATGGCCGGGTGGCTGATGCTGGCGACCTTGGGGTTCTTCTTGAGGTACTCGATGACCTTGAGGGTGTTCTCCACGTGCCTGTCGACGCGGAGGGACAGGGTCTCGAGCCCCTGGAGCAGCACGAAGGCGGTCACGGGCGAGATCGTCGCACCGGTGTCGCGGAGCAGGGTGGCCCTTATCCTGGTGACGAAGGCGACCGGCCCGAGGGCTTTGTAGAAGCTGATCCCGTGGTAGCTGGGGTCGGGCTCCGCCAGCGCGGGGAACTTGCCGTTGCCCCAGTCGAAGTTGCCCCCCTCGATGATGACCCCTCCGAGGACGGTCCCGTGTCCTCCGATGAACTTCGTCGCGGACTCCACGACAACGTCGGCTCCGTGCTCCAGGGGCCTGAAGAGGTAGGGCGTGGCGAAGGTGTTGTCCACGATCAGGGGGATCCCGTGGGCGTGGGCGATCGCGGAGATCTTCTCGAAGTCCACGATGTTGCTGTTGGGGTTCCCGAAGGTCTCCACGAAGATGGCCTTCGTCTTGTCGTTGATCGCTTTCTCGAAGGCCCCCTCCTCGTCGGGGTCCACGAAGGTGGTGGTGACTCCGTAGGGCGAGAGGGTGTGCTCCAGCAGGTTGTAGGTTCCTCCGTAGATCGTCTTGGAGGAGACGATGTTGTCCCCGGCCCTGGTGATGTTCAGGATCGTATAGGTGATGGCCGCGGCTCCGGAAGCGAGAGCGAGGGCGGCGGTCCCTCCCTCGAGGGCGGCGATGCGTCTCTCGAAGACATCCTGGGTGGAGTTGGTCAGGCGGCCGTAGATGTTCCCGGCGTCCCTGAGGCCGAAGCGGTCCGCGGCGTGCTGGGAGTTCTTGAACACGTAGGACGTGGTCAGGTAGATGGGCACCGCGCGGGAGTCGGTGGCGGGATCGGGCTGCTCCTGCCCCACGTGGAGCTGGAGGGTCTCGAACCTCTGGTTGTTCTTGTTGTTGGGTCCTTTGGGAATGTTCGCGTTGGTCATGATGATTCACCTGTTTTCTTGCTGGAGTATGCATATATGGCCGTCCTATATAAACAATATCATTCCTATCGGAATAGTATGAAATGTGCTGGCACGGCAACGTTGAAATTTTACATCGGAAATAGGGGATTATGGAAAGGTACACCCTGATCGACCACACCGCGGACCTCATGGTGAGGGCGAACGGCGCCACCCTCGAGGAGTGCTTCGGGAACGCGGCGTACGCGCTCTTCGACCAGACGGTGGACCTCTCCGGGATCGGGACGTCCGAGGAGACGGAGGTCCGCGTGACCGGGATAGACGACGAGGACAGGCTCTTCTCCTTCCTCTCGGAGATGCTCTTCATCGAGGACGCGGACAACCTCATACTGAGGGAGTTCGACGTCAGGTTCGAGGGGGACGACGTTGTGTGCAAAGCGAGGGGCGAGACCCTCGACCGCTCGAGGCACCGCCTCAGGTCCGAGATCAAGGCCGTGACCTACCACATGATGGAGATCGACAGGGAGACGCCGTCGGTCACGGTGCTCTTCGACGTCTGATATTATTATACAATATAGGACCGGGGGGATGCATGCATCGGATGCATGCCGATTCATTGTAACGGATTACCAGATTTTCATGTAATCCATTACATGATTTCCGCACCTCGGCCTTCCGCACCCGCCGCGGGAAGCGTCCGAAGCGGAACCTAATATAGCCCCCTCGCCATAGGCCGACCATCATGCTCAGACTGGGTTGGTTCTCCACCGGGAGGGGCCCCGGGTCCCGCAATCTGCTCAAGGCCATCATGGACCGGAAGCTCTCCGGGGAGCTCGACATCGAGATCTCCTTCGTCTTCTGCAACTGGTCCAACGAGGAGGCGGACAACCCCCGCCGCGAGCAGCGCGAGATGTTCTTCGACATGGTCAGGGGATACGGCATCCCGCTGGTCACCGCGTCCTGGAGGGAGTTCGAGCCCGAGCTCAGGAAAACGGACGAGGCGGCCTGGCGCGTCGCGTACGGGAAGGTCCTGCGCGAATCCGTCGCGCCCTACCCGTTCGACCTCGGGGTGCTCGCCGGCTACATGCTCTGGATGGACGACGAGACCTGCCGCGAGTTCGACATGCTGAACCTGCACCCTGCCCTGCCGGACGGCCCCAAGGGCACCTGGCAGGAGGTCATCTGGCAGCTCATATCCGAGAAGGCGGACCGCCAGGGCGCCATGATGCACGTCTGCACCGAGGAGTGGGACCGCGGCGCCGCTATAACGTACTGCGGCTTCCCCATCCGCGGAGGGGACTACGACGCCCTCTGGGAGCAGATGGAGAGGAAGCTGGAATCCAAGACCCTCGACGAGATCCGGAAGGAGGAGGGCGAGTCCGAGCCCCTGTTCAGGCGCATCCGCGAGGACGGCGCGAAGAGGGAGCTCCCGCTGATCGCCGAGACCGTGGCGGCGTTCGCCGACGGGAGGGTCAGGATGGAGGACAAGAGGCTCATCGCCAGAGACGGCGACCTCGACGGCCCGTACGACCTGTCCGACATGGTCGACAGGGCCCTGGAGGGATGAGATGGCCGGAGAGTTCGACCCCGCGGAGGAGCTGGGCCTGTTCCCGGACAGGATGCTCGTCACCAACCTGAGCGGCTTCATCCTGAGGAACAACCCCACGCGCGACCTGTGCGCCAGGTTCATCCGCAACGGGGGGCACTTCTACGACGTGCTCGCCCGCTACGACGCGCTCACCGCCTACGTCCTCGGGAGGGAGGAGGCCACCGCCGGGAACACCGTCAAGTGGGTCATCCCGTTCCTGAAGGCCAACGGCGCCACCGACTACCTGATGAGGGAGGCGTACAAAGAGTCCATGGACCTGCTCCCCGGGGCGGAGGACGCCCTCAGGTTCATCTCGAAGCTCCTGCCCACCCACGTGTCCACGTCCATGTACGAGCACGGGTGGATGGCCGTGGAGGAGAGGGTCGGCGCTCCCCTGTGCGACGTGTTCTGCTCCAGGGTGGACCTGGACCACGTGCAGTTCGGCAGGGCCGACTCCAGGAAGATCAGGGAGATGTGCGAGAGGATCTCGTCGCTCAGGATCCCCAAGACCGTCTACGAGCTCAACGTCCCCATGGAGGTGCACGAGGACGACATCAGGATCATCAGGACCCTGGACGACATCCTCCAGCAGGGGATCCCGGACCTGCCCGCCATGGGCCTCATGGAGTCCTCCAACCCCGTGACGTCCCACCGCAAGGCGTACCAGCTCCTGGACGTCAGGAAGCAGACCAACATCGACCTGGACTGCACCATGTACATCGGCGGGGAGGACACGGACTACCAGTGCCTGGACCTGGTCAGGGACGCCGGCGGCGTGGCCGTGGCGTTCAACGGGTCGGACTTCGCGGTCAGGGGCAGCAACATCGCCATAATGTCCAAGGACGCGACCGTCGGCGCGGTGTTCGCGTCGATGTTCAACGACCGCGGCATCGAGGCCATACTGAACCTGGCGGCCAACTGGGAGAGGCCCTACCTCAAGAAGTGCGAGTTCCCGGACAGGAACCTGCTGGACAGGATGCTCGCCGCCCACCCCAGGAAGCTCCCGGAGGTCTACGCGGTGGACAAGCACAACGTGGACGAGATCGCGGCCAAGAGCAACGCGTTCAGGAAGAAGTTCATCGGGCACAGGTCCTGATTTTACAGGGATGGTGCTCCGGACGGGATTCGAACCCGTGTGTCGGCCTCGAAAGGGCCGAATGATTGGCCGCTACACTACCGGAGCCCGAACAACCCATCCCGATATCGTTTATAAGGTTATTCGAACGGCGGTCTTCCTGCTTGCTTCCGGCCCGGACGAAGCTTCCGCCGTCTCCCCTTAAATGCAAGTTGCGATGCGAGGAAGATGGAAAAGAGGAATCTGGCATTGATCATCGCGGCCGTCGTCATCGTTGCGGCGGCCGCGTGCGTGGTCGTCGCCATGAACAACGGCGACGACGACGAGCAGCCCCACGCCACCGCGTTCCCGGAGACGGTGACGCAGGAGAGCAGGGAGCTCCCGTCGGATCCCGACGCGGAGAGGGCGAGCGCGCAGGCGCTCATCGACCAGTTCACGGCGCTGGCCGCCACCGGCACGTCCGACGAGATCGCCCAGGGCATAACCGACCTGTACAGCGTCGCATCGGCGTTCTCGGAGGTCCGCGCCTGGGCCACCGTCTACTACAACATGGACCCGACGACGTACGAGTCCGCCTACACCTCGTGGAACGAGATCGTCAGCTGGTACGTGGACGCCATGATGACGGCCATGCACGAGGCCGTCGGCGGCGACAACGCGGACAACGTCAAGGCCGCGATCACCGCGGCCGGGGCGTCCCTGACCGAGATCGAGAGCTACGCGCCCGAGAGCGAGTCGGTCCAGGAGCTCAGGTCCAAGGAGACCGAGCTCACCACCCAGTACACGACGGTCGTCTCCACGGACTACACCTACACCTACAACGGCAGGACCTGGACGGTGGACTCCGTCGATTCCAGCACCACGCTGACCGACGAGCAGAAGGCCGAGATACGCGCCGGCATCTACAACGCGAAGTACACCGACGCCGCCGAGGTCTACGTCGAGCTCGTCGGCGTCCGCAACGATCTGGCGCAGGCCCTCGGGTACGAAAACTACCTGGACTACTCCTACAGCGCCCTGTACGGCAGGGGATACACCTACTCGGACGTCTCGGACGTCCTGCAGACCACGCTCACCTCCGCATCGGTCTTCGACTCTCTGAGGTCGGCGTTCACCGACGGCACGTTCAGCACAAAGGACCTCGACGCCATCTCCACATACGGACAGGACTGGAACTACTCCACGCTCGAATCGTTCACGGAGACGATCGACGGGACGATGTCCGAGTTCGTGAAGTACATGGAGGACAACGGCCTCGTCTACACCTCGGGCGACGGGATCGCGGGAGGGTTCACGACCAACCTGAGGGCGGAGCACAGCGCCGTGGTCTACATCGGCTACGCCGACTACACGCTGTTCACCACGATGGTCCACGAGATGGGCCACGCCGCCGACGCGGCCCTGACCGTCTCGTACGGGTCCGAATGCATGGACATCGCCGAGATCCAGTCCCAGGCCCTGGAGGGCCTGTTCTGCCTCTCCTCGTCGGACTACATCGGCGAGCTGTCGGACACCTACACCGCCAACTTCCTCCTGAACGTCATGTACACCCTGTACATGGGCAGCGCCGTCACCGACCTGGAGATCTGGGCGTACACCACCGAGGCATCCGGCACGACGCTGACGGTGGATGCGCTCTGCGAGCACTACGCGGCCATCCAGGAGGCCACGGGCGTCGTCATCGACACGAGGATGGACTCCGGCCTCCACTGGGCCAGCGTGGGCCACCTGTTCAGGGCCCCCGGGTACTACGTCAGCTACGTGACCTCGGTCCTCAACGCGATGGAGATCTTCAACACCGCCAGCGAGAACTGGGACCAGGGGGTCGAGATGTACAAGTACATCCTCTACCAGACCATCGACGACGGGTACGTCAACACCGTGACGGCCGTCGGGCTCTCCAACATGCTCGACTCGGACAACGCCTCGAAGGTGCTCGAGAACCTGAAGGCGTACGTGGACGCGCTGATCGCGGCGCAGTCCCCGTCCTGATAAACCCGGCATGGGGCCCCGGGGGCGTCCCCCGGGGTCCCGGAAACCGCTTCCCGCCCATGCCCGCTTATATCCTGCAATCCGATTCCATGTGATGGACAAAAGGATTCTAGCTATCATCGTCGCGGCAATCGTCCTCGTAGCGGGCGTCGGCGCGTACATCGCACTCAACAACGGCCACGGAGGGAGCGCCCACCCGAGCGCGTCCGCCTTCCCGGAGGCCGTTTCCGAGGAGAGCAGGGTGCTCCCCACGGACCTCACAACGCTCAGGACCGAGTCGCAGACGCTCATCGACACGCTGTCGACGGCCATCGAGTCGGGCACCGCCGACGAGATGAACGCCGCCGCCCAGGCCGCCGGCGACAGGCTGACCGAGATGCGCGACTGGCTCAGCTGGGCCACCGTGTACTACTACATCAGCCCCTCGACCGAGGCGACCGCGTTCGCATCCTGGACGGAGCTCGCCCAGTGGTACGACGACTCCCTGGAGACGCTGCTCCACAACGCCCTCTCCGGGGACCGCGCGGACCTCGTGGAGACCGCCATAGGCTACACGGACCTGAAGGTCTCCGACATCAGGAACTACATCCCCCTCGGGGAGACCGCGCTCCAGCTCAAGGCCCAGGACACGCAGCTGACCACCCAGTACCAGACGATCATGGCCACGGAGTACACGTACTCCTACAACGGAACGTCCTGGACGGTCTCCACCGCGCAGTCCAGCGCCACGCTGACAGACACCGAGAAGGCCACGATCATCGGCGCCATCTACACGGAGCAGCTGACCGCGGCCGCGACCGTCTACGTGCAGCTCGTGGAGGTCCGCAACGACTTCGCCCAGGAGCTCGGGCTGGGGAACTACCTCGACTACGCCTACAACAACACGTTCTACAGGGGATACACCTACCAGGACGTGCAGGAGACCCTGCAGGTTACGCTCACCACCGGCTCCACATACCAGTCCCTGATCACCGCCATCTCCACCGACGAGAGGTTCCTCGCCAGCAGCCTCTCCTCCCTCACCGAGAAGGGCACGGACTGGATGTACTCCACCATCGGCTCCTTCATGGGCAGCATCGACGGCACCATGGGCGAGTTCATGACCTACATGGTCGACCAGAACCTCATCAACTACGCGCAGAACGGCATCAACGGCGCGTTCACCACGCCGCTCGTCAAGGCCCACAGCGCGGTCCTGTACATCGGGAGCTCGGACATCGAGACGTTCAGGACGCTGGTCCACGAGCTGGGCCACGCCGCCGACGCCGCCCTGAGCCCCCTGGCCAACAACATGTGCTACGACATCGCCGAGACCCAGTCCCAGGCCCTCGAGGCCCTGATGTGCGTCAAGGCGTCCGAGTACATCGGCGACCTCTCGAGCAACTTCACCGCGCTCGTCTTCGCGAACTTCGCCAACACCCTGTACATGGGGAGCGCGGTGGCCGAGCTGGAGATCTGGGCGTACACCACCGAGGCGTCCGGCACGAAGCTGACCGTGGACTCGCTCAACGACCACTTCAGGAGCACGCTGGACGCGGACTACCCGCTGACGACCGTCTTCGACACCGGGCTCTACTGGGCTCAGGTCGGCCACATGTTCGCCTCCCCGGGATACTACGTGAGCTACGTGACCTCGGTGCTCAACTCGCTCGAGATCTTCATGACCGCCAACGAGGACCTGGACAAGGGGATCGACCTGTACCTGTCCGTGCTCTACCAGGGCGTGGACGACGGCTACGTCAACACGATCACGTCCTGCGGCCTCTCGAACATGCTGGAGGCGGACAACGCGTCCAAGATCGTCGAGTACTTCAAGACGTACGTGGCGCAGATGCTCGCGTCGTCGTGAGGAATCCGAAGGGACGATACGAAGGCTGATATCGCAGGTGCGGGTGGACAGCGCATGAACTCCAAGATCCTGGCCGTCCTGGTGGCGGCCATCATCGTAGTCGCGGGCGTAGGGGCGTACATCGTCCTGCAGGACCGCGGGAGCGGGAGCGGGGGGTACGACCTCCCCTCCGCTTCGGAGGTGTCCGAGGCCTACGCCTCGGACATCGACTCCCTTTCGGCCACGCTCGCCGACTCGTCGCTCACCGTGGAGGAGATGGCGGACGCCATCATCACGGTGTACAACGAGCTCCTCTACATCATCGACTGGGCCTCCTACGCCACCGTCGAGTACTACCAGGACCCCACGGGGGAGGCCGAGGAGTACGCGATCTGGAACACCCTCGGGTCCACCGCCGCCAGGCAGTTCTACACCACGGTGGAGGACGGCCTGGACGGCGCCTGCGGCGAGAAGGTGACGGAAGCGGTCTACCTGCTGGAGGCCACCCCCGACATGTTCAGGGGGTACAGCGACGTCACCGCCGAGGAGACCGCCCTCCTGACCGAGGAGAGCACGCTGGAGAACACGTTCTACCAGCTGGACTTCTCCGGCGTAGAGGTCACGTACGGCGGCCGGACGTGGACGGCGGAGTCGGCGGCGACCGCCTACTCCAACGGGCAGATCTCGTACTACACCTACAGCGTGATCTACTACATGGTCTACAGCCAGTTCCTGAACGAGAGGGTGGAGCTCTACATCGACCTCGTGGAGGTCCGCAACGACCTCGCCGTGCTCTACGGGTACGACGACTACATGGAGTACTCCTACGAGAAGCTGTACGGCAGGGACTACTCGCCGGACGACATCTCCTCGCTGCTCGACATCGTCACCAAGCTCAACGAGGTGTCCGACACGGCCGAGTCCCTCGCCAAGGAGTCGTCCCTCTCGGAGGACAACCTGGACTGGATGGAGGGCCTGACGTACGACCAGAAGCTGGAGTACCTGAAGGCGTTCGTGTCCGACCTGGACTCCTACGTCCCGGAGAGCAGCGGCATGAGCTTCTCCGAGCTGGTGGACGCCATGGACTCCGCGGGGCACTTCGTGATCGAGGACGTGAACGACGACCAGGTGAGCGCCGGGGTCACGTTCCACCTCTACACCGAGAACACCGCCCTGATGTACATCTCCGGGTACACCGGATGGGACGCGTACTCCTCGCTGGTGCACGAGTTCGGCCACGCATCCCACATGTCCCTGAACGAGACGATGACCTCCTGCTACGACATCGACGAGATCCACTCCCAGGGGCTGGAGATGCTCCTCTACGCGGACGCGTCGACGTACATCGGGAGCTCCGGGGACGCCCTGACGGTCAACGGCATCGCCGACACCGTCTCGAACACCGCGAGCCTCGCCATGACGGCCGTGTTCGAGAACATGGTCTACAAGATGGAGGCCTCCGGCACCGAGCTGACCGTCGAGCTGCTGAACGAGACGTACGTCAACGACGTGATGGCCGCGGCCGGCGTGACGCAGACCTCCATATTCGAGGGGCTGGAGTGGTGCCTGTGGAACAACATCTACACCGGGCCCGGGTACATCGTCAGCTACGTGACGTCCGGGCTGAACGCGCTGGAGATCTTCACCATCGCGTGCGAGGATGTGGACGCCGCCAGGACCGCGTACACGACGCTGGTCTTCCAGACCGGCTACGACGGGTACGTCGCCGCCGTGGAGGCCGCCGGGCTGTCCAACATGCTGACCTCGTCCAACGCGATCTCCGTGCTGAACAAGGTCCTCGAGATCCTCGACGGATACTCGTCGTCCTGAGAAACCGTCATCGCGGAGGGGATTCCCCCTCCGTAAAACCTTTTAAATACTATCTCTCTTCATGGGCACTTCAAGAGTGATCACATGGTAGACAACCAGCCGCTGGAGAGCCCGGATGCGGATGTCACGCGCGTCCGTCTGCCGAATGTCAAGGAGAACGAGATGTTCGGGATAGCTGACCAGCTGCTCGGCGCCTCCAAGATCAAGGTCATGTGCGAGGACGGGGTCTCCCGCGTCGGCCGCATCCCCGGGAAGATCAAGAAGAGGATGTGGATAAGGGAGGGCGACCTCCTCATCGTGTCCGTCTGGGACTTCCAGCCGGACAAGTGCGACGTCCGCTTCAGGTACACCCGCACGCAGGCCGTCAACCTCAGCAAGAGGGGCAAGGTTCCCAAGAACCTCGACATATTCTGAGGGCCCCCCATGACCTCCTACGAGGAGGCGTACGCGTACCTCGAGAGGCATGTGGACGCCCTGAAGACGAACCGCACCGGCGACGAGCGCCAGACGGACGCCGAGGTCTTCGACAGGAAGACCCTGCTGACCATCTACGACATGATGACCTCCGGGTACATCGACATGGTCCACTACCCGGTGTCCACCGGCAAGGAGGGCAACGTCTTCTACGCCACCGACGAGGACGGCGACGGAATGGCCCTCAAGATCTTCAGGACCTCCACCTCCACGTTCAAGCGCGTCGCCAGGTACATCGAGGGGGATCCGAGATTCAGGGGAGCCACCGGCAACAGGTGGCGCATGATCTACACCTGGGTCAACAAGGAGTTCAAGAACCTCGCCAGGTACGCCGACGCCGGCATACCCGTTCCGGAGCCCATCACGTTCCAGCAGAACTGCCTGCTCATGGAGTTCATCGGCGACGAGAGCGGCCCGGCCCCGCAGCTCAAGGACGTGGTGCTCGACGATCCCACCGAGACGTACGACGAGGTCATCTCGTTCATCATCGACGGCTGGAAGGACGCCCACCTGGTCCACGGGGACCTGAGCGAGTACAACATCCTGATGAAGGACGGGCAGCCGATCATGATCGACGTCGGGCAGGCCATGACCACCGACAACTACAACGCGAAGGAGCTTCTGGAGCGTGACATTCGCAACGTCAACGCGTTCTTCAGGAAGAGGGACGCCGACGTCATAGACGACAAGATCGTCTTCGAGGAGACCGTCAACGGCAAGGACGATGACGACGACGAGGAGGATGAAGAGGAATGAGGTCCATCAGGATACCCTCCGACAGAGTGGGGACCCTCATCGGGAAGAACGGGGAGGTCAAGAAGACCCTCCAGAGCATATCCGGAATCAAGATTGACGTGGACACCGAGGAGGGCGAGGTCATCCTCCACGACGACGTGGAGCTGGAGGACCCCCTCAAGGCGCTCCAGCTCATGGATGTCATCAAGGCCGTGGGCAGGGGATTCAACCCCGAGAAGGCCATGAGGCTGTTCGAGGACGACGAGTACCTGGAGGTCGTGGACCTGAAGGAGTTCGTCGGAGAGAGGACCAACCAGATGAACAGGATCCGCGGGAGGCTCATCGGCAAGGACGGGAAGACCCGCCGCATCATCGAGGACCTCACCGGGTGCGACATGGTGATCTACGGCAACACCGTGGGCCTCATCGGCAACTCCATATCGCTTCCCGTGGCGAAGCACGCGGTGGAGCTCATCCTCCAGGGGAGCGAGCACGCCACCGTGTACCACTACCTCGAGAGCCAGCGCCCCCGCCTCAGGATCGCCGAGATGGGATTCGACCTGTGAGTGATACCATGGAGGATTGGATTTCCGAGAGGATCGACGCCGCCCGCGGGCTGGCGTCCGAGGGGCTGTGCGACCGCTGCCTGGGCCGCATGTTCGGCAAGGTCGGCAGCGGCATGACCAACGACGTGCGCGGGCGCATGGTCCGCGAGGCGCTCGCCGAGGGCGGGGAGGACCTCCCCGCGAGCGACGTGTGCCCCCTGTGCGAGGGCGTCTTCGACCTCATGCCCAGGTTCGCCGAGAACGTGGCGGAAGCCGTCAACGGGGTGGAGTCCGAGAACTTCCTGGTCGGAACCAGGGTGGAGCCCTCCATCGTCCAGGCCGAGAAGGCCCTGTGGGAGAAGTACGGGCTGGACAGCCCCGAGGCCATCAAGTCCGAGCTCAACCGCGAGATCGGGAAGCTGGCACTGCCCATGATCCACCGCCCGGTGGAGTTCAAGAGCCCCCAGGTCGTCGCCCTGGTGGACACCCGCTTCGGCGAGGTCACGCTGGACATCGCGCCCATCTTCATCGCCGGGCGCTACAACAAGTACAGCCGCGAGATCCCGCAGACCGTCTGGCCCTGCAGGGAGTGCCACGGCAAGGGCTGCCCCCACTGCCACGGCAAGGGCAAGATGTACGAGACCTCCGTCCAGGAGATCATCGGCGACGTGGCGCTGGAGATGACCGGCGGGACCGAGCACTTCTTCCACGGCATGGGCCGCGAGGACATCGACGCCTGCATGCTGGGGGACGGGAGGCCGTTCGTGCTGGAAATCAGCCAGCCGAAGAACAGGTTCATCGACCTCGACGAGCTCGCGGAGCGCGCCTCCGGGGAGATGGCCGCGTTCAACTCGCTGCACTTCGCGCAGAGGGAGGCGGTGGAGCGCTACAAGGGAGCGGCCGCCAACAAGACCTATCGCGTGCGCGTTAAGGCGGAGGGTAAAGTTAATAAACAGGCAGTAGTTGACACCGCCTTATCGTTCAAGGACGCCGATATAAACCAGAGGACTCCACGCCGGGTCGAGCACAGAAGGGCCGACCTGGTCAGGAAGAGGACGATCCACTGGGTGACGGCGGACTGCTTCGACGAGGACGGGTTCGACCTCCAGCTGGAGACGGACTCGGGGACCTACGTCAAGGAGTTCGTGTCCGGGGACGACGGCCGCACGCAGCCCAACTTCTCCGAGAGGCTGGGAATCAAGTGCGTCGTCACCGCCCTCGACGTATTGGCGATTGACTATCACGAACCACGAAGGGATTCACCATGCAGGCATCCAGAGGAACTAGGACAAAGACCCGCAACCTCCTGAAGAAGAAGCCCAGGGCACGCGGCCTGTCCCCCATCACAAAGGGGCTCCAGACCTTCGAGCCCGGCGACAAGGTCAACATCATCATCGACCCCAGCGTCCACAAGGGCATGCCCTTCTCCAGGTTCCACGGCCTTACCGGCGTCGTCATCGCCGCCAGGGGAGAGGCCTACGAGGTCAGCGTGAAGGACGGCAACAAGACGAAGATCGTCGTCGCCCGCCCCGAGCACCTCGTCAGGACCGTGGAGTGAGATTCGGATGGAGCAGAGGTACGTCAGCGTCGCGGAGGTCAAGGACCTCCTCGAGGCAGAGTCGGAGGCCAGGGGATACGAGTTCATGCTCGCCTCCCAGAAGGCCGCGCTCGACCACGCCCAGAAGACGTGCTCGATCTCCAAGGAGCAGGCGGACGCGATCATGGAGGCGGCCAACGCCCTCGACTTCGTCACCGAGAACGTGGCGGTCAAGATCGCCGACCTGCTGCCCGAATACCCCGAGGATGTCCGCGCGATCTTCGCCAAGGAGAGGGTCACCCTCGAGAAGGAGCAGATCGAGAGCATCCTCGAGATAGTCCGCAACAACTCCTGAGGGATCCCTTTGGAAGACTACGCATACATACTCGACTGGCTGCCGCAGGGCGCCCCCGGAGGCAACTTCGGGCGCCGCGAGCCGCTCATCTACGCCGTCGGAGACGAGGAGTTCAAGCTCTTCGAGCTCGTCCCCAAGGCCGGCGCGCAGGTGACCATCGGCACCAGGACCTACATCGGCAAGGACACCGCCGAGGTCAAGAGGGACGTGGTCGACCATGTCAAGAGGCGCATCGGGTACTCCGAGCTGACAAACAACGCGCAGACGGAGCTGGAGTACGCCGTCGAGCAGATCGTCGTCTCCAACCCCGCGCGCTTCATCAGGTTCTTCAACGAGGCCGAGGCGATCAGCCTCCGCAAGCACATGCTGGAGGAGCTCCCCGGCCTCGGAAAGAAGTCCATGACCTCGATCATCGAGGAGAGGCGCAACGGCGCCTTCAAGGACTTCGCCGACTTAACAGAGCGCACCGGGATCAAGGCGCCGGAGAAGTTCATCTCCGCCCGCATCGTCCTGGAGATCTCCGACCCCGAGAGGAAGCGCTACATCTTCGTCTCGAGATGAGCAGCGCAAGGGAGCTCATGGCCTCCGCGGGCGTCGTGCCAAAGCGGAGCAAGGGACAGAACTTTCTGATAGACGACCGTGTGGCCGACCGCATCGTCGGCTACGCCGGCATCACCCCGGACGACCGTTTGCTTGAAGTGGGTCCCGGCTTCGGCATCCTGACCGAGAGGCTGGCGCCGCTCGGGAGGGGGCTGACCTGCATAGAGCTGGACGCGAAGCTCGCGCAGCACATCCGCTCCACCTACGGGGACCGCGTCGAGCTGATCGAGGGGGACGCCGTCAAGGTCCCGTTCCCGGAGTTCGACGTCTTCGTGAGCAACCTCCCATACAGCGTCTCCACGCCGGTGATCTTCAAGCTGCTGGACCAGGAGTTCAGAACGGCGATGGTCATGGTGCAGAAGGAGTTCGCCGACCGCATGGTCGCCGACGTCGGGAGCCCGGACTACTCCAGGCTGACCGTCAACCTGTTCTACCGCGCCGACTGCGATATAATGGAGCCCGTGCCCGCGTCGAGGTTCGACCCCCGCCCGAAGGTGGACTCCGCCGTCGTGAGGATAACCCCGAGGCCGGCGCCCTTCGAGGTGCTGGACGAGGCCACGTTCTTCAGGGTCACCGAGGCGTGCTTCAACCACCGCAGGAAGAAGATCGGCACCTCCCTGAGGAACACCGGACTGGTGGACTCGTCCGAGGGCATCCCCTACAGGGACGAGAGGGTCGAGGACCTCCGCCCCGCCGAGATCGGCGAGATCGCCGACGCCGTGTTCTCGATGCGCCGCTGACCGCGCTTTCCCGGGTGGCTTGTATCGGGTTAATATACAACGTGTTGTATTTAGCCGCATGAACCGCGATCTGGCGAGGCGCTACGTCGTCTTCGCCCTCGGAATCGTGAGCATCTCCCTCGGGATCGGCGTCATAACCAAGGCGTCCCTCGGGACCTCGCCCATAACGTCGATACCCTACAGCCTGTCCATGATCTTCCCGCTGAGCCTCGGGATGTTCACCATCCTGTTCAGCTTCCTGCTGGTCACCCTCCAGGCCCTCATGCTCTGGAAGAGGCTCGACCGCACTGAGAGGATCAACCTCCTCCTGGAGTACGTCGTCTCGATCTTCTTCGGGTACCTGGTGGACGTGTCCATGTGGCTGTTCTCCGGCCTCAACCCCGCGGAGTACTGGCTCCAGGTGGTCTGCGTCCTGGTGGGCATAGTCATCCTGGCCTTCGGCGTGTACCTCCAGGTCGTCGCGAACGTCGTGATGGTGCCCGGGGACGGGTTCGCCTACGCGCTCACCATCCGCTCCAGGAAGAGCTACGGCAAGGTGCGCGTGGCGTCCGACAGCTCCATGGTCATCATCGCGGCGGTCATCGGCCTGATCGGCCTGGGGACGCTGGGCGGCGTCAGGGAGGGGACGGTGCTGTGCTGCATCATAACCGGCCTGCTGGCCAAGCAGTACATGAAGCACTTCGCCGGGCTCACCGCGTTCCTCGTCCCGGGGAAGGACCTCACATCCATCGCGGACGGCGGTGCGAAGGATGCCGACGGACAGCGAGGTCCTGGAGATCGCCCGCCTGCTCAGGCTGGCGGGCCGCGAGGTCAAGAAGAAGCGCGACGCCAACGCGGCGAGCCTCGGACTGACCTCCTCGCAGGCGGACGCCCTCGGGCTGATCATCTCGAATCCGGGGTGCAGCATATCCGACCTCCGCGACGGCCTCGGCGCGTCGCACCAGGCGGCCGCGGCCATGGCGGACAGGATGAGGGAGGCCGGTCTGATAGAGTCCCGCGTCTCCCCGGACGACGCCCGCGCCAGGTCCCTGTGGCCCACCGGGCGCGGATCGTCCGTGTACCGGGAGTTCGTGGAGATGGGCGTGGAGGTCAACGGCAACCTGCTGGACGGCATCCCCGACGCCGAGGCGGAGAGGCTCCGCGAGATGCTGGGCACCGTGGTCGGCAACCTCCGCGGATCCCCCGAGCGACGCGGGGCCTCGCGCGCTTGCGCTACCCTTTAACGCGATAAGGCGTTGCGGGGGCGATAGAATGCAGATCGGAATCGTCGGGAAGCCCAACGTGGGCAAGTCCACTTTCTTCGGCGCGGCGACGATGGCTCCCGTGGAGATAGCCAACTACCCCTTCACGACCATCGAGCCCAACAAGGGCGTCGCCTACGTCCGCACGCCCTGCCCCTGCAGGGAGCTCGGTGTCACGTGCACACCGCACAACTCGCTCTGCGTCGACGGCACCAGGATGGTGCCCGTGGAGCTCCTGGACGTCGCCGGGCTGGTGCCCGACGCGTGGCAGGGCAAGGGCCTCGGGAACAAGTTCCTGGACGACCTCCGCCAGGCCGACGCGCTGATCAACGTCGTGGACGTCAGCGGGTCCACGGACATCGAGGGGAACTCGGTGGACCTGGGGTCCCACGACCCCACGGAGGACATCCTGTTCCTCAGGACCGAGATCGAGTGCTGGATGCGCGAGATCATCAAGAACGGCTTCGCGAAGATCGCGAGGCAGGCCAAGATGCAGGGCTCCAAGCCCGAGGCGATCCTCGCCGAGAGGCTCCAGGGCCTGAAGGTCACCGAGGCGCAGATCAAGGACGCGCTGAGGGAGGTCCCCCTGCCGGACGACCCCACCAAATGGGACGACGACACGCTTCTGAAGCTGTGCGGGGCAATCCGCGAGAGGTCCAAGCCCATGATCGCCGCCATGAACAAGGCGGACATAGCCCCCGCCGGCAACACCGCCAAGGTCGAGGCCATCAACCCCCACTGCATCGCCACCATGGCGGAGACCGAGCTCGCCCTGAAGAAGGCGGCCGCCGCCGGCCTGGTGGAGTACACCCCCGGGGACGCCACGTTCAAGGTCAAGGAGGGTGCGAAGATCTCGGACGGCCAGCGCAAGGCTCTGGACTACATGGCCGAGAACATGGCGAAGAACGGCGGGACCGGCGTCCAGAAGTGCATCGAGGACGCCGCGTTCGACATGCTGGACCTCATCTGCGTGTACCCCGTCGAGGACGAGACCAAGTTCACGGACCACTTCGGCAGGGTCCTGCCGGACGCGTTCCTCGTGCCCCGCGGGAGCACCGCCAGGGACCTGGCGTACCGCGTCCACACCGACCTGGGCGACAAGTTCATCCGCGCGGTCAACGCGAAGACCAAGAGGACCGTCGGCGCCGACTACGAGCTCCAGGACGGGGACGTCATCCGCATCGTAGCCAACAAGTGATGCCCATGGAGACGGCCGAGATCAGGATACTCAGCACGTCCTACACAACGGACGGGGACGAACCTGTAATCGAAATATACGGGAAGGCCCGGGACGGCAGGTCCGCCACGGTGCTGGTCCGCGGGTTCCGCCCCTACCTGTACGGCGTGGAGGTCCCGGCCGACCTGGAGAAGCAGCTGTCCGAGGACGGCGAGGTCACGAACCTGGAGCACAAGGGCCTCCTGTACCGCGGCCGCACCGTGGACGCGCTCCGCATCGAGATAAAGAGCCCGTGGAAGGTCTCCGACTTCAGGAGCAGGCTCCGGACCAGGGGCGTCGAGTCGCTCGCGGCGGACATCCCGTTCAACCACCGCTACACCTACGACACGGACATGGGCGCGTGCATCCGCGTGTCCGGCGAGCCCGTGGACAAGGAGTACCTCACCGACATCACCCTGGAGATGTCCTCCTTCGAGAACATCGACCCCTTCGACCCCGGCCTGAGGATACTGTCGTTCGACATCGAGAACAGCGTCGAGCACGACTTCCTCTACTGCATCTGCGCCGTGGTCTGGGAGAAGGGCGCCATACGCGAGTGCGAGCCCATCTCCGGCACCGAGAAGGAGATCATCGAGGGGTTCTCGGACCTCATCCGGAGGGAGGACCCCGACGTCATCACCGGGTACAACATCGACAACTACGACATCAGGAAGATCGAGGAGCGCGCCAAGGCCAACCGCATGAAGGACGCCCTCCCCTGGGGGAGGGACGGCGGGCAGCCGAAGCTCCGGAGCGAGAGGTTCTGGAGGGTCAAGGGCAGGATCATCTGCGACGCCTGGTGGGCCGCCAGGAGGGAGCTCAGGCCGAAGCAGGAGACGCTCAACGCCGTGTCCAAGGAGCTCCTGGGCGAGACCAAGCTGGACGTGGACCCCAGGCACATGGACGCCGAGTGGCGCGACAACCGCGCCAAGGTCCTGAAGTACTGCACCAAGGACGCCGAGCTGGCGCTGCGCATACTGCTGGAGGTGGACACCCTCAGGAAGGGGATGGACCTCGCCGCGGTGTCGAAGCTCTCCATCGAGGACGTTCTGACATCGGGCTCCTCGCAGCTCGCCGACTCGCTCCTGATCCGCGCGGCGGACCGCGCGAACGTCGCGGTGCCCCAGATGGGGAAGCGCGTCAGGGACGACGACCAGATCGAGGGCGGCTACGTGCACGACATCCAGCCCGGCCTGTACCACTGGGTGTGCGTCCTGGACTTCAAGTCCATGTACCCCTCGACCATCATCGCGAAGAACATCTGCTTCACCACCCTGTCCCCGGACGGCGCCATCGTCGCCCCGTCGGGGACCAGGTTCCTCTCGAAGGACGAGCGCGTCGGCCTGCTGCCGATGATCCTCCAGGGCCTGATGGACCAGAGGGATTCGATCAAGAGGCAGATGAAGCAGGCCAAGGACGAGCACGAGAGGCGCTACCTGGACGGTCTCCAGGCCGCCGTGAAGGTCCTGATGAACACCTTCTACGGCGTGTTCGCCTCGTCGTTCTACAGGTTCACCGACAAGAGCATCGGCGCCGCCATCACATCGTTCGCCAGGGCGAACGTCAAAGGGATTATCGGGGAGCTCCAGGGCGAGGGGCACAACGTGGTGTACTCGGACACCGACTCGGTGTTCGTGCAGTCGCCGGAGCACAGCCTCGAGGGCTCCGCCGAGTTCGGGGAGCGCATGGCCGACAAGTACTCCCGCGACGGCGGGACGCTGGAGTTCGAGAAGATCCTCGAGCCCCTGTTCACCCACGGGAAGAAGAAGAGGTACGTCGGCAGGGTCGTGTGGCCGGTCCGCCAGGAGGAGCTCCTGGTGCGCGGGTACGAGAGCCGCAGGACCGACTCGTTCGACCTGCAGGACAGGCTCCAGACGGAGATGTTCTCCTGCATCCTCGACGAGAGGAACGACGACGCGCTGGCGCTCGCCAAGAAGACCATACAGGACACTCTGGCCGGCAGGGTGGACGTGTCCGACCTGGTGATATCCAAATCGTGCAAGGGGCTGGACGCCTACGAGAACCCCGAGAGGATGGCGAACGTCCAGGCCGCGAAGAAGCTCATCGACCTGGGCTACGACTTCATCCCAGGGATGAAGGTCTCCTGGATCGTCACGGATGCCAAGTCCGCACCGATGAAGGTCGAACCGTACATCAGCGGGGCCGAGTTCAAGGCGAAGCCCGACTACAAGTACTACGCCGAGCGCCTCTCCAAGATGGCCGGCATGGTCACCGACGTGTTCGGATGGGGCGAGAAGGACCTGATGATGGGCAGCCAGCAGGCCACCCTGCTCGACGGCGGCATGTTCTCGTCCAGGGACGAGCCCGCCAAGCCGAAGAGGGACCCGCCCGCGGCGCCGAAGGAGAAGCCCAAGGTCCGCAGGCTGGACGACTTCTTCCGATCTCAGCCGTCTATCGTCACCATGTTGCCGCGGAGGTACTTCCTGATCTCCCCGGCCTTCGCGGCGTCCTTCGGGACCCCGCGGCCCTCCTCGTACATGTCCGCCAGGCAGAGCAGCGCCTTCACGTGGCCCTGCTTCCCGGCCTCGGCGTACCACTTGGCCGCGTCGACGTCGGATTCCTCCACACCGAGCCCGCCCTCGTACATCCCGCCGAACATGTACTGCGCGTCTGGCAGGCCGCGCCCCGCGGAGATGCCTATCCAGTAGGCGGCCTCGTCCCACGACTGGGGGACGCCGTCGCCCCTGGCCGCCGCCAGCCCGAGGTTGAACGCCGACACGGGCTCCCCGCTCAGCGCCGCCTCGCGGAAGCAGCCCAGCGCGTCCTCCACGGACCTCTCGACCCCGTCACCGTCCAGATAGCGTATCCCCAGGTCCAGGAGGGCGATCGGGTCGCCCGCCTCCGCCTTCCGCCTGAGTTCGGCCAATGCCTCTGCGTCTCCGCTCATGGGACCCCCGATGCGTTCACCGTTGTTGATACTGTCGACGGTTGAGCCGTCGCGCAAGTGTTCTCCCGCGGGATTCCGCGGGGACGCCCTCCCCGGACGCCCCCGCTCCCGCGGTCAGTAGGCCCTGGCGGACCCCCACGGGCCCCTCGTCGGGGCAGTGTTTCGAATCGCCCGCCACTCCTCCATGAGGGCGTCGAGCCTCCGCTTCATCCGGTACGCCGTGGCGACCGAGACGCCGCACACGTCCGCCGACCTCCTGACGGGGTAGCCGTGCGCCATGCAGTCGGCGAACGCCATCCACGTGTCCGCCGAGAGCCTGGAGCCGGAGATCACGCCGCGGGGCGTGAACGTCTTGCCGCAGGCCCTGCATCTGTACCTGGCGGAGCCCTTGGAGGTCTTGCCGTGTCGTACTACGGCCCGTACCTCGCAGTAGGGGCAGGCCCTGGGCCTCTCCCTCTCGGTCTCCATTATCGCTTCGCGTAATTCCCGGATGCGGATGTCGTAGGGGCTCCGTCCCGGGTCGCTGCCATCCATGGTGCTCATTCCTGTCGGTGCGATTTTATCACCGAGTCTCACGATGCGTTGCTAGCACATAAACGGCTGGCTGTAATCTTTGTAATGTCTGTAATCCGCGTAATCCGGGTTATCCAATCCCGGCGCCCCTCCCGGACCAGACTAGGTTTAAATACGACACCTACATCCCAAGCCTGTTCGGCATTAGCCGAGCGAACGGAGATGTGCCGTTCCACGGTGAATCCGTAAAGGTGATTCCAATGAGCGAGGAAACTCAGAATCAGGAGACACGCCCGGTCAACGGGAAGAGCATGTACTACTACATCGGCAAGGCCTGGGACACGCCCGAGAAGAGCTACGTCAAGGCCCTGAACTACGAGCGCAGGATCAAGTGGCGCAAGGAGGAGAACTTCCTCCGCATCGAGCGCCCCACCAGGCTCGACAGGGCAAGGGCTCTCGGCTACAAGGCGAAGCAGGGCTACGTCGTCGTCAGGGCAAGGGTCAGGAAGGGATCCTTCCAGAAGAGGGCCATCGTCACCGGACGCAGGGCCAAGAGGAAGGGAATCAACCAGATCACCGTCGGCAAGTCCCTCCAGAGGATGGCCGAGGAGAGGACCGCCAAGCGCTACCCCAACCTCGAGGTTCTGAACTCCTACTGGGTCGGAGCCGACGGACAGCAGGAGTGGTACGAGGTCATCCTCGTGGACCCGGCTCACCCGGTCATCAAGGCGGACCCGAAGATCAACTGGATCTGCGACCCCGACCACAAGAACCGTGTCTACCGCGGAAAGACCTCCGCCGGCCAGAAGGGCCGCGGAATGAGGCACACGGGCAAGGGAGCCGAGAAGGCGAGGCCCTCCGTGCGCGCCAACCAGAGAAGGATCAAGTGAGATTCGACCGAAACCACTTACCCTGCCTTCGGGCAGGGGTCTTTTTTTTATTGTATTGCTGAAGAAGGGGAAGGATGCGCCGCGGACACTTCTCCCGCAGCGCGTTTTGATGATCTCAGAGCCCGGCGCGGATTGTCGCGGCGAGCTCCTCCACTTCCGCATCGGTCATCCCGATGGTCGGGAAGAACACGGGGAGGCCGTAGGACGAGACGTCCACGGAGTCCAGCTGCTCCAGGTCCGTCCCGAGCACGTACGCGAGCGCGTGCCTGTGCTCGGTGCCCTCCCTGATGAGCGGGTCGTACTGCCTGAGCGGAGACCAGTCCGCGTCCCCGGACACGATGGCGCGGCAACCGCGCTTCATCATGAGCCAGGCGGACACGAGGCCCCTGTCGTCGTCGACGCGCGCCAGCACCTTCCCCTGGCTCCCCACGGGGAGCCCGGCGTGGCAGCGGATGTAGTCGCTGAAGATGAACGCGTGGTTGTCCCTGACCTCGATGTAGAACACGACCTGCGGGTCGGTGAGGTCGACCTTCACGTGCCTGTCCTCGTTGGCGATGAAGATCGCCGATCCGGCCTCGCGGCCCACGTCCATGCTGGTGTAGCCCTGGGATCCCTCCCTGCGGGCCCTGACCGCGAAGGACTGGCCCTCCGAGAGCCTGGAGCGGGAGTACTCCGCGGCGAAAGCGCAGATGTCCTCCATCCTCGATGTGGTCTCCTCGGCGACGGACAGCGATGCGATGCCGAAGACCTTCCTGAGGGAGGCGACGGCCCTGTCTGTGTCCTCCGCCTCGACGAAGAGCCTGGAGCCCTGCTTGTTGACGATGGCCTCGACGCCGTCCTCCATGAGCATGGTAACGGCGTTCTCGCGGAGCTGGTTCTCGAACCTCCGGCGGATGGGCGTGCTCTTTAACCCTATTTCCGAGTACCTTGCTAGTATTTTGGACACGGCGCCTCAATGGGCGCCTCGATTAAAACGATATCGCATAGGCGACGAAGTACACCAGGAACACAACGGCCAGCGCATAGAGCGCCGGACTGACCTCCCTGGCTCTTCCCGCCCCGGCCATCGCGACGCAGTAGAGGATGACCCCGAACGCGATGCCGTTGGTGATCGAGTAGGTCAGCACCATCATCAGGATCATCGAGACGACCGTCATCGCCGTGGGCAGGTCGTTCCACTCCGTCCCCTTCAGCTCGGAGGCCATGGTGGCGCCGACCACGATCATCGCGCCCACGGTGCAGCTGTAGTCGAACACCTGGAAGACCGGCGCGATGAACAGTGCAAGAGCGAACAGCAGCGCGACCGTGACGGACATCAGTCCCGTCCTGGCGCCTGCCTCTATCCCAACCGCCGATTCGGCGAACGCCGTGGCCGGGGTGCACCCGACCGCCCCCGACAGTGACGCAACGCCCGCGTCGACGTTGATCGCCCTCCCGAAGTCCACGTTGCCCTCGGAGTCCGTCAGGTTCGCGCGCTGCCCCAGGGCGAGGAGCGTCCCGGACCCGTCGAAGAACTCGACGAACGCGAGCGAGATGACCACCATCAGGAACTCGAAGCTCATGATGCCGTCCCCGATGCCGTCGAGGAACGCCCCCGCGGCCGGCGCGGAAGGCGTCGCGAGGACCGAGTCGGGCAGCGGGATGATGCCCGCCGCCATGCCGACGACGGCTGTGGCCAGCATCCCGACGAGGATCCCCATGGAGCTACCGCGGGCCGCAAGGAACACGGTCACCGCGATGCAGAACACAGACAGGAGCACCGACGGGTCTGACATGTCGCCCAGGGTCACCAGCGTGGATGCGCTGTCCACGACGATCCCCGCGTTCTGGAGCCCGATGAAGGCGATGAAGCACCCGATTCCGGCGATCATCCCGCACTTGACCCCGTAGGGGATGCGGTCCATGACCGCCTTCCTGACGCCGGACACGGTGAGGGCGAAGAACAGGATGCCCGACAGGACCACCCCGAGCAGGGCCTCCTGCCAGGTGAACCCCATCGTGACGACCGCGGTGTAGCAGAACATGGCGTTGATGCCCATGCCGGGCGCCATGGCCGCCGGGAACCTCGCGTACAGCCCCATCACCAGCGACCCGATCACGGCCATGATCACCGTGGCCGTGAACGCCGAGTCGGGGTCCATCCCGGCGTCCCGCATCATCCCGGTGTTCACCGCGATGATGTAGGACATCGCCAGGAAGACGATGACCCCGCCCTTCACCTCGGTCCCGACGGAGGAGCCCCTGGCCGCTATCCCGAAGAACCTGTCCAGGGCCGATCCGCCGTCCATGCCGCGCCATCGGCTTCCGCGTTAATAAGTCTGTACGCAAAGGTATAATGGCGGGTCCAGGAATCCGGTCCCCATGGACCCGATCATACTGGCCGGACTGATGGTCACCGGGCTGGGCGCCGGGGTCCTCGGCGCGCTGTTCGGCCTCGGAGGGGGCATCATCTTCGTCCCCGTCCTGATGCTGGTGTTCGGCCTGGCCCCCACGGAGGCGGTGGCCATCAGCCTGATCGGGATAATCGCCGGCTCCGTCGGCGCGTCCACCGTGTTCGTGGACAAGGGGCTCTCCAACGTGCGGCTGGGGCTGCTGCTGGAGATAACCACTGCCACGGGGGCGATAATCGGGGCGGTGGTCGCCACGTACCTGGAGGACTGGATCCTCATGGTCGTGTTCTCGGTCATCGTCTACTTCAGCGGGTACCGCATGCTCAGGAACCCCGAGAAGATCGTCCAGCCCGCCGAGGGCGCCGACGGCAGGTTCGCGTTCAACTACAGCGACGAGGCCACCGGCGAGTCGGTGGACTACGAGGTCCAGAACGTCAAGGGCGGGATGGCCCTGTGCACCGTGGCCGGCATGATCTCGTCGATGACGGGAGTGGGCGGGGGGATGGTCAAGGTCCCCCTGATGAACATCTACATGCACGTGCCCATGAAGGCCGCCAGCGCGACGAGCAGCTACATGATCGGCATCACCGCGTTCTCCGGGGCCATAACGTACTTCCTGGGCGGGCAGGTCCTGCTCGAGTACGCGGCAGGGATCGCCATAGGCGCGTTCCTCGGGGCGCTGGCCGGGACGTACCTCACCCGCAGGATCCAGGCCAGGCACCTCCGCAAGTACTTCTCCGTGGTCGTCTTCATCATGGCGACCCTCGTGCTCCTCCAGGCGGTGGGGATACTATGAACATGAACAAGGCCACGGCGCTGACGCTCCGCGCGGGAGTGGTCCTCGGGATGGTCCTCATGGCCGCCGGGCTGTGCGTCAGCATGACCGGAGGGGGCGACTCCCTGCTCCGCGCCGGGATCCTGGTGCTCATAGCGTCGCCGTTCGCCGGCGTGATCGTCACGTTCCTGTGTCTCGTGATCGAGAGGGACACGTTCTGGGCGTCGGTCGCCGGGATCCTGCTGATCATCACGACGGCGGGCGTGATCGTGTCGCTCTGAACCGGGAGACGGATGCGCGGAAGAGGGCGTGCGCTCTCCCGAAGAGGCGATGTCAGGGAATTTGATGTACAAATTGGTGCAAGGGAAGGGATTTGAACCCTCGAACTCCTACGAGAATAGGCCCTGAACCTATCTCCTTTGGCCAGGCTCGGATACCCTTGCACAGGGAGCCTGGAAACGCGGATATTATCCGGGTATAAAATAAATTGGGTCCGCCCGGGCATCTGCCCGGGAGGGTGTGTTCGAAGGCCCGTCCCCTTTGGGGACTCAGGCCTTCATGATCTTCATCCAGCCGCCAGACTCGTAGATCGCCAGCTTCCTCTTCGCGAGGATGGTCTCGAACTCCTCCCAGGTGATCACGTCGAGCCTGTTGTTCTTGCCCTTCGTGAACTGGACTCCCTCGGTCCCCTTTACCTTGCCGGGCTTGAGACCCTTGTTCTTGGCAATGGCCTGCGCCTTTTTGATGTCGATTTTTTCCATGACTATGGTATCATCCCCCCTTAGTCTTGAGAAATTTAAGACTATTTAAAATATAAAAACGTTCGTCAAGATATAGCCAGCAACCCGTGAGATATCAAAAGTTATGCATCCATCGGGACCGTGCTCAAAAAGGTGCCAGATTGAAGGGGTCCGATTTGCTTTTCCGCAACCGCGCGCCGCGATGGGAGCGCAACCAATATCAACCATGGGAGACTAGTATCGGCCATGACTCAGGTAGGGAGGATTCTCCTCAGGTCGTCCCAGACGGAGGACACCTCCCCGGACGACGGCATCCTCGTCGGAAGGGCGCTGGCTATGGACCACGGCAAGGTGATCGTGGCCCGCGACACCGCGCGCGGCAGCAGGATGATGTCCGAGGCCGTGATATCGGGGCTCCTGTTCCAGGGGGCCGACGTGATCGACGCAGGCGTGCTCAGCGCGCCCGCGCTCGGCATGTGCGCATCCAGGGCGGACTGCGCCGTGTACGTGGCCGGACGCATCGGCAGGATGAGCGGGTACTACCTGATCAACCCCGACGGCGGCCTGTTCCGCGACGAGCAGGTGAGGCACCTGGACCTCGTGTTCCAGAACCCCCCGAAGCCACCCGCCCACGACCGCATGGGCACGCTGTCGTACCGCGACGGGATCACGGAGGAGTACGACTCCCGCGTCGCATCCGAGTTCCCGGGCGGGGTCAAGTGCTCCGTCGTCGTGGACTGCATGTGCGGCGCCGCGTCCGACTCCCTCCCGGGGATCCTCAACGGTATGGGCGCGGACGTCATGGCGATCAACGCCCAGAAGGACCCCGACTTCCGCCCCGACACGGGAGCGGACGGGGAGGACGGCCTCGGATCCCTGGAGGACATCGTGGAGGCCAACCCCGGGAGCATCGGGATCCGCGTCAACGGCATCGGCACGGCGCTGAGGGTCGTGGACGAGATCGGCCTCCCCATCCCCCCGGAGCGCGTGTTCGCGCTCCTCGTCATGTACCTGAAGCCGAAGTCCATCGCCATAACGGCGGACTCCCCCTCCATCATCGAGGAGGTCTTCCGCGGCAGGGCGGCGGCCGAGGTGATAACGCCCCACGAGGACCCCCCGTCCGACTCCGGGGAGCTGATCCTCACCCGCGACAGCCCCTCGGCGGTGTGCGACGCGGTGGCAGAGGGCGCCGAGCTGGGGTACTTCCGCGGAAGCATCCTCTTCGGGGGCAACGCCGCCATCGGCGACGGCATCCGCGCCGCCGCGGCCATTGTGCAGATGGCCGGGGACAACAGCCTCCACACCATCTGCGAGGGCCTCCCGGCCTTCATGCGCGAGAGGAGGGAGTACGGGTGCCCCCTGAAGGCGGACGCGTTCAGGCGCGCGGTCGAGGAGAGCCTCGGCCCCCTGGCGGACCGCTGCACCCAGTACGGGGACGAGTTCAGGATCGTGATGGACGAGGGATGGTTCCTGCTCCGCCGGAAGACCGTCAGGGACGGGGACGTCATAGAGGCCATCGCCGAATCCGGCGACCGCGCCTACCTGGTGGGCCTGATGGAGGTCGTCGGCGAGCTCGTCGACACGATCCTCCGCGGACGCCAGTGAAATCCTCGGTACACGATCTCCAGGTCCACCGGGTCGCCGCGCGAGTTGTACGCGCGCCAGCTGCCCCGGTCGTACGGCTGGCACGTTATGAAGTGGATGCCTCCGGTGTTCCTGAAGAAGTCCTTGTCCGCGTCCGAGGGCTCGTTCGAGTACCCCGGGTGCGAGTGCGCCGACCCGGCGAGGCTGTAGTCTATGGGGGCCATCCACTGGTTGAGGAAGCTGTGCGAGTCCCCGTACACCGTGCCCGGCAGCAGGACCATCTCCGAGACGATCCCGTCTATCTCGCGGACCATGCACAGGAACTCGTCGGGGTACGTGGACCGGGCGGCCTCGTTGAAGGCGTCGATGAAGTCCACGTCCACCCCGCGGATCACATCCGTCATAGGGTGTTCACCAGCTTGTCCCTTACGCGCGAGTAGAAGTCCGTGTTGAAGCGGATGAAGCGGGCCCTCTGCTCGGACATCATGAACTCCACCCTGGAGCCTCCCTCCATGTAGATCTCGTCCTGGCCGTCGAGCACGATGAGGCAGCCCTTGTCCAGCACGTTCTCAACCGTGACCTTGGACGTCGCGGGGACCACGAACGGGCGGGAGTTGAACTTGAAGGCGGCCATGGGGACCACCATCAGCGCGTTGACCTTGGGGTCCATGTACGGGGCCCCGAGGGACATGGCGTAGCATGTGGACCCGGTGGGCGTCGACACCAGGATCCCGTCGGACCTGAGCTCGGATGCGAGCACGTCGTCGACGTAGACCCTGAAGTGGCGGATCTTGGCGACGGTGTCCGTGTGGACCACCGCCTCGTTCACAGAGTCCTTCAGGTACTCGCCGTTGTAGAAGCAGGACAGCTTGAACCTGGTCTCCACGATGTAGTCCTCGTCCAGGAGCCTCTGGAGGCCCTCGCGGATGGCGTCGTTCTCGATCTCGGCCAGGAACCCGACGCTGCCGCCGTTGACGCCTATGATGATGGCGTCGGTGGCCTGGAGGGCGCGGAGGATGGTCCCGTCCCCTCCCACGACTATGACGATGTCGGCGTTCATCCTCGACAGAGGTATGCCCGGCACGCCGAGCGCCTCGGCGATGCCGGTGTCCACGCAGAAGTCGGCCCCGGACTCGCGGAGGAACTCCACGACCTCCCTGGCGGGCTTGAGGATGTTCCCGATCTGCGCGTTCGCGTACACGCCGTACCTGTGCTCGGCGCGGTGGATGCGGTGCCTGGCTATGATGTCGTAGACGCGGTCGTCGCCCACGGCCAGCAGGTTCGAGCGATGCTCCAGGTCGAAGGGCATCTCCAGGACGTTGTTGTCCAGATCGTAGACCTCGCCGCCCGCCTCCCTGAGGATTATGGTGCTCGCCGCGATGTCGACTATGCGCACGGAGCGGGTGTACTTCTCGGCCTTCATGAAGAAGCCGTCCGCCTCGCCCTCGGCGACGATCTCCATCTCCAGGGACGCGCATCCGAGCGAGCGGGACGAGCGGACGAGCTTGGCCACCGTGAAAGCGTCCGGGTGGGCGCCGTTGCCCTCGTAGATCATGAGGAACAGGTCGTCCGGGACGGCCTTCCTGACGTGGATCGGCTTCCCGTTCTTGAACGCCCCCCTGCCCTTCTCGGCGCAGATGACGTCGCCGGTGGCCAGGTTGCGGAGGTACCCGAGGCGGATGTCCGAGAGGTGCGACTTCCCGACCGCGAGGGACACCGTGTAGTACGGGAGCCCGGCGATGGCGTTGGACGTGCCGTCGATCGGATCCATGACGAGCACCTCCTCGCCGCCGTTGTCCACGTAGCCTATCTCCTCGCTGAGGACGTTCAGGGGCAGGCGGTGCTCCTCGATGTACATCAGGGCCGCGTTCTCGGCCACCTTGTCCACCTGGGACGAGTAGGTGCCGTCCGCGCCCATGCACACCTTCTTCCCCCTCTCCTCGGACGTGGGGATCTTCTCCACGGCCGCCTGGACAGCGTCGGCTATGGCCGACAGGTCCGCCATCGTGATCATGCTCGCCCCGTAGGCACTATCCCTTAATAGGAGGTGCCCCTGGAAAGGGGCATGGAACCGCTGGGGCCCGAAGGGGTGTTCGAGGATCGCGGGAGGCTGTACACCAGGTCGGCCTGTCCCGGCCGCAGGGTGTACGGGGAGCGGCTGGTCCGCTCCGGCGCCGACGAGTACCGCGAGTGGGACCCCAGGAGGAGCAAGCTCGCCGCGTACCTCACCGCAGGCGGGCGCGAGGTGCCGTTCTCGGAGGACTCGGGGGTCCTGTACCTCGGGGCCTCCAGCGGCACGACCGCCTCCCACGTGGCGGACATCGCCCGCGGCGGGAAGGTCGTGTGCGTGGAGTTCGCCCCCAGGATGTTCCGCGAGCTGGTCAGGAACTGCGATGGCAGGCCCCAGATGATGCCGGTCCTCGGCGATGCGACGAAGCCCGACGAGTACCGGATGTTCGCGGAGGGCGTGTCCGCGGTCTACCAGGACGTGGCCCAGAAGAGGCAGGCGGACATCGTCTGCGACAACATGGACGCCTTCGGGGCGGAGTGGGGCATGGTGGCCGTGAAGGCGCGCTCGGAGGACGTCACCGCGCCGCCGGCGAAGGTGTTCGCGGAGGCGGAGTCCCGCATCCGCGAGAGGGGCTTCCGCATAGTCGACGCCAGGGGCCTCGACCCCTACGAGAAGGACCACGAGATGATCGTCTTCAGGAGGGCGCGAGGTGCACGGGACCTGCTACGCGGTGGCCTTCGAAGGCGACGGTTTCCTGATGGTCTGGCACAAGCGCCGCCAGGGGTGGGAGATGCCGGGCGGGCACATCGAGCCCGGGGAGACCCCCGAGCAGACCGCGGCGCGCGAGTACAGGGAGGAGTGCGGACGCTCCATCGAGGTCGTGGAGACCCGCGACATCGGCACCTGCTACGTCTGCGCCGCGGTCCTCGGTGACGCCGTTCCGGGCGAATCCGAGATGGAGTCCCGCATCTTCACCGAGCTCCCGGAGGAGCTGTCCTTCGACCGCGCCGAGTACATGGACACGGTGCCCTGGGCCAGGGAGGCCGTGGGGCGCTTCCTCGAGGGACGCGCGCATTAAGGGCGCGTGCCATTCTTTAAATAGGCATTCCGCATCGGCGCAGACAGCCTCGCCGCCATATGATTGGAGGATCAATACATGGCAAGAATGCACACAAGAAGGAAGGGGAAATCCGGCTCCACTCGCCCGATGATCTCCGAGAACCCCGCCTGGGTTCCTCTCAACGCCACCGAGATTGAGGACCTGGTCGAGAAGCTCGGAAAGGACGGAATGCTCTCCGCAAGGATCGGGCTCGTCCTCAGGGACCAGTACGGAGTGCCCAACGTCAAGCTCGCCACCGGCAAGAGCATCACGCAGATCATGGAGGAGAAGGGCGTCGCGTCCTCGCTCCCCGAGGATCTGGCCAACCTCATGAGGCGCGCCATCGACCTGAACGTCCACCTGAGGGACAACAAGGGAGATGTCTCCAACAAGAGGGGTCTCAACATGATCGAGGCAAAGATCAGGAGGCTCGAGCGCTACTACAAGAGGATCGGCACGCTTCCGGCAGACTGGAAGTACTCCCTCAGCAACGCGGAACTCATGCTCAAGTGAGACCATCATATGGTCGAACTTCCGCCCAAACTCCTTACCACATTATCACAAGCCGCGGACCTGGTCCGCGGCCACCGCTTCATACAGGTGTTCTCCCACTTCGACGCGGACGGCGTGTCGTCCGCCGCCATCCTGTCCAAGGCGCTCATGCGCGCCGGGAAGGAGTTCAGGGTCACCCTGTTCACGACGCTCAACGACTACAACATGAACGTGATCCGCGCCGCAAAGGCGGACTGCATCATCGTGTCGGACCTCGGGGCGTCGTACATTGACCAGCTGGACGAGATGGACACCCCCGTGGTCGTCCTCGACCACCACACCATCATCTCCGAGGCGAAGCGCGTCGTGTACGCCAACCCGCACCTCTACGGCATCGACGGGATGACCTCCGGGTGCGGCGCCACCATGTGCCTGCTCTTCGCGGTCACCCTCGACGAGGACAACTGGGACCTGGTGCAGATCGCCTTCGCCGGCATCGCCGGGGACAGGCAGCACATCAACGGCCTGTCCGGCCTGAACGTGCACCTCCTGGAGGAGGGCACGAAGCGCGGATACGTCACGAGGATCCCCGGATCGCTCATACCCTCCGGCAACCTGATGACCCGCCTGTTCCTGGACACCGACCCCTACATCCGCGGGGTCAGCGGGAGCGTGGAGGGCGTCGCGAAGCTGCTGGAGGACGCCGGCGTGGAGAACGGCAAGTCGTTCTCGGACCTCACCGAGGAGGAGAGGAGGACCCTGTCCTCGCTCATCGCCGTGAAGCTCGCCGAACAGGGCGTGCAGCTCTCGTCCATGAACGAGGTCGCCCGCGACAGGTACCTCCTGAAGGACTGGAGCATGGACGCCGAGCATCTGGCGTCGCTGCTCAACAGCTGCGGCCGCTCCGGGATCGGAGGGGCCGGCATCGCCGCCGGGATGGGCGACGAGAGGTGCCTGAGGATGGCCGAGGAGGTGGACGACGCGTCCGCCAAGGACCTCGTGCAGGCCATGAGGGACCTGGACGAGAGGGGCCTCACGCAGATGGAGCACTTCCAGTGGTTCGACTCCACCGACTCGGGATTCACCGGCATGCTCTGCGGGATCTCCATGCAGTCCGTGGCCGACCCGGACAAGCCGACGATCGGGATGAACAGGGCCAACGACCCCGTGAACGTCTCCTCGAGGGGGATGTGGGGGCAGCTGGACAGGGGCATAGACCTCGCGGCTGCGATGCGCGAGGCCTGCGCTTCCGTAGGCGGATCCGGAGGGGGCCACAAGATCGCCGCGGGCGGTTCCGTGCCCGCCGACATGGTCGACAGGTTCCTGGAGAACCTGGACGGCATCCTGGCCGCCCAGCTCGAAGCCGGCAAGAAGGCCTGAATCTCAGCGCCAGCCGACCTCGACCTCGTCCGTCCTGAACCTCTGGCGGACGACGGTCTCGGGAACGGTCATCCTGACGCCGGAGCTGTGCATCTCCGCTCCGAGCCACGCGATCATCGCGCCGTTGTCCCTGCAGAACTGCCTGTCCGGGACGTACATCTCGGCTCCGCGGGCGTGGGCCATGTCCTCCACCATGTCCCTCAGGCGGCCGTTCTGGGCGACGCCGCCTCCGAGCAGGACCTCCCTCTTCCCGATGTGCGCCATGGCGCGCTCGGTGACCTCGGTGAGCATGGCGAACGCCGTCTCCTGGACGGAGTACGCCACGTCCTCCAGCGGGACGCCCCTGTTGTGCAGCGCGACGGCCGCGGTAATCATGCCGGAGAAGGCCACGTCCATGCCCTTCACCGAGTACGGGAGCTCGTGGTACTTCGAGCCCTCGGCGGCCAGCTTCTCGATGGTCGGGCCGGCGTAGAACCCCAGCCCCAGGTCCCTCCCGAGCTTGTCCAGCATATTGCCGATGCCGATGTCCTGCGTCTCCCCGAAGATCCTGTAGCGGCCCTCGGCGAACGCTATGACCTGCGTGTTCCCGCCGGAAGCGTACAGCAGCGCGGGATCGCGGCATCCGGTCAGGGCGCGCCCGATCTCGATGTGGGCGATGCAGTGGTTGACCCCGATGATCGGGAGGTCCCGCATGCAGGCGAACGCCCTCGCCGCGGTCGCGGCCACGCGGAGGCACGGCCCCAGGCCGGGGCCCATGGAGAACGAGACGAGGTCGATGTCCTCGGGGCCGACGCCGGCCTTCTCCATGGCGCGGGACATCACCGTCGCGGCGACGTCCGCGTGGTGGTTGGCCGCCTCGCGCGGATGCAGTCCCCCGGACGGCGGGCGGAACATGTCGAGCTCGTTGGCCAGGACCTCGCATCCCGAATCCACGATGCCCACGCCCAGCGTGTGCGCCGTGCCCTCGATGCCCATCGTTATCATCGGATCAGTCCAGCCTCCCTCTTGGCGCGGGTCTTCTCGGCGTAGACCGCGCCCACCACGTCGTCGTGGGTCAAGTGCGTCTCGTCGAGGTCCAGTATCCCCGCGGTCGAATGCAGGGTGTACGGACGGCCCTCGCTCTCCCTCCCGAGGATGCCGTTCAGCCTTATGATGGCAGCGTCCACCTCGGACACGTCCTCCCCGCGGTACGTGATGACGAACTCGTCCCATCTGTACCTTGCGGGCACGCAGTCGGTGTCCCCGCAGGCCTCGACGAGCGCGCGGGCCATGGTCTTCAGGACCTCGTCCCCCTCTGCGTGGCCGTACCTGTCGTTCATCCGCTTGAAGTTGTCTATGTCCATCAGCGCGATGCGGAACGGGACGCTGCGGTCGTCCAGTGCCCTGCGGATCTGGCGGTCCATCTTGACGGAGTTGTTGATCTGCGTGAGGGGGTCCTCGGTGATCAGGGACGTCTGGAGGTTCATGTAGACGATGACGCACCCGAGCACCACGCCCATGCTCAGCAGCGGGAGCCCGAAGGCCGCCGCCTGGGCGAACCCGAAGGCCAGGACCGGGATCGTGAACGATGCGAGGAGGGCGTTCCCCCTCCTGTCGAAGGCCGACCCCGCGCGGAGCGCGTCGCGGGCCGACAGGAACATGGCCGCCAACGCCGGGAAGCACAGCATGACCATCATCACCGGGTAGAGCGGCCCGGCCACGTAGATGTGCCCGACCGCTATGTCGAAGAACCAGTGGGTCCACCAGTTGGTCGCTATGACCAGCACCGTGACGATCAGGAACGCTCTCCAGAAGCGCCTGCCGTCCGGGCCTGTGCACCCGTACCTGAGCCTCTGGACCCCGCAGAAGCGGACCCAGAAGAAGCTGGTGAACGCCAGGCCCCACAGGCTGAGCAGGTTCAGCACGTAGATGGCGTCCTTCGGAAGGCGGATGTGGCCGTCCTCGGCGGCGGACCCCAGCATGTCGAACAGGATCATCACCGTCGCGGCGACCAGCATCCGGCGGAAGAGCGTGCGGGAGCGGCCGCGGTCGGCGGTGAAGTAGTCGCTGAGCAGCAGAATGACCATCAGGACGATGCAGAAGACGTCGAGTCCAGTGTAGAGGTTGGGGTCGGTGTCGATCATCTCGTCCACCTTATCCCCATGGACTCGTAGCGGGCCCTCTTGTCGGCGTACATCGCGGCGTCCGCCTCGTCGAACAGCTGCCTCGGGGTCGGCTGCCCGGCGTACCCGGCCGTCCCGATGCTCAGGCGCAGGTCGTAGGGGAGCTCGGCGCTGAGCTCCTCCATGCGGGCGCGCACATCATCGCAGATCGACTCGAACTCCTCGCGGGTGCCGTAGTCGCGGGCCACCAGGAACTCGTCCCCGCCGAACTTGGCGATGAAGCAGTCCCTGGTGCCGCACACTCCGCGCAGCGCGCAGGCCACGCGGATGAGCGTCCCGTCTCCGTTCCCGTGCTGGGCGACGATGTCGGTGAAGTGGTCTATGTCCATCACGGCGACGTAGAGCGCCCCGTCCCAGTCCCTGCAGCGCTCGTACCTCGACTCGATGTACTGCGCCATGCGGAACCTGTTGTTCAGACCGGTGATCGGGTCCTCCGTGATCTTCTGGTTCTGGATGTTGATGTAGACGAACAGCAGCCCGACGGTGAGCCCGCATGCCAGCACGGGTATGTCGTACCACATCACCTGCAGGATCGCGCAGACGAGCAGGGGGATGATGAACGAGACCATGGCGAACTCCCTGATGAAGTCGGACTTGCGCCTGGCGGCGACCATGCGGTACAGCGACTCGAGGGTGACGACCACCACGGGAAGAGCGACCACGACCGTGTAGAGCGGGTGCAGCGGGCCGCGGGAGTACACCCCGGCCGCGTCGACGGAGATGTACGCGCCGTTGAACGGGGACATCAGGCACAGGGCGACGGCGAGGCAGGCGGGCAGCACCCACGGGACGAGCGCCCTCCCCTTGGGGAACCTGCCGCGCGACGCCAGGTAGTGCAGCGCCCACAGCAGGTACGCGGTGGACTCCGAGAAGGTGTAGGCGATGTTGACCGCCCATGTGACCGCGGCCCCGTACTCGCCCTGGTAGACGGCGCCCCCACAGATGTCGCAGCAGACGGTGGCGGCGCTGGCCAGGATCGTCCAGCGGAACATCCTCTGGATGTTGCTGTTGTCGTGCGAGAGAAGGGCGCTGACGTACAGCACGCCGAGGAGCGCGAGGCAGAACAGCCCCATACCCTCGTAGAAAGTCAGCATCATCCGTCCCCGCCCCCGAAATGCGCGCACATGCGCGCGTGAATCCTTAGGGGTATGCTATGTCGTAGATTAGGGTTTAGATTCCGGCCCGGGCCCCGGACCCTTCCAGACTATATAAAGGAGCCAAAATCTATAAGAACAACAAGGCTATCTGCGGTCTGCTGGGCTCGTGGTCTAGGGGTTATGACGTCGCCTTGACATGGCGGAGGTCGCCGGTTCAAATCCGGCCGGGCCCACCAGCTTTTTCCAACAATTCCCCTGTTTCCTGGACATTTGTCTCGTCGCACGGGCTGTTTCCGACCATCCGAGCCTTTCTAGGAAGTATTAAAAAACAATAGACTCATAAGCTAGCATGCTGGGATTGAGCACATTTGTCTATCCGTGCCCTTTCGGGTGCATCCGGACAGCGTGCGTCATGCCGGCTTCTCTGATCATCCAACGGTGGTGCCCGCAACCCTGTGGCCGCTGCCAGGGGTTGTGATATTCTGTCATTATCGGATACAATCACGGACATCGTAACGCCCATCAACACGTGGGTCTGGTACGCTGCCTTCGTGTTCCTTATCGGCCTCGGCATCCTCTTCACGATCAAGCTGAAGGGGCTGCAGATCCTCAAGATCCGCGAGACGAGCCGCCTCGCCATCAGCGGGAGGGAGGACGGCAAGGGCATGAGCACCGTATCCTCGTTCGAGGCGTTCTGCATCGGGCTGGGCGCCCGCGTGGGCGTCGGTAACATCGCCGGAGTCGCCGGGGCCATCGCCGTCGGCGGACCGGGCGCGGTCTTCTGGATGTGGGTCTTCGCGGTCATCGGATCCGCGAGCAGCTTCATGGAGTCCACGCTCTCGCAGATGTTCAAGGA
>JAUNXZ010000065.1 GCA_030539515.1 Thermoplasmata archaeon | reverse complement strand
CATCAGGGGCGCTGGCATATGGTCCCGGGTCCGTCGCGCGCGCCCGTGAACCATCGCGTGCGTGCGAATCCTTTTATCAGAGGGTTGTGCATCAAGTCGCGATTCAAATGAAGGTTGATGTCAAGTACGGAAAGGACGGGGTACAGGAGACGGAGATCCCCGATCCGAACTACATCGGCACATTCTACCCCAAGGACGTTGAGGTCGGAGACCCCGACGAGGTCATCGGAGAGTCCATCGACCACCCCCTGGGCTACGGCTCCATGGCCGAGTTCCTGGAGGGCGGGAAGGACATCGTGTTCATCGTCAACGACGGGACCCGCCCCACGCCCACCGCGAAGGTGCTCGACGCGCTGTCCAAGAGGATGGACCTCAGGTCCGCCAGGTACCTCATCGCGACCGGGACCCACAGGGACATGACCGCCGAGGAGTACGACAACGTCTTCGGCTCCCACTACGAGGAGCTGAAGGACCGCATCATCTGCCACGACGCCAAGAACTCCGAGTGCGTCAACCTCGGCACGTCCAAGAACGGCACGCCCATGGAGGTCAACAGGGTGGCCGTGGATGCCGACCGCCTGGTGATCATCACCTCGGTCGAGCCCCACTACTTCGCCGGCTACACCGGCGGCAGGAAGTCCTTCCTGCCCGGGGTCGCGTCCTACCGCACCATCGAGGCGAACCACAAGCTGGCCATGAGTCAGGAGGCCCAGTCCCTCGTACTCGAGGGCAACCCCGTCCACGAGGACATGATGGACGCCCTCGAGGTGGTCAAGGGCAAGAGGATCTTCTCGATCCAGATGGTCCTGGACAGGCACCAGAACATCTACAGGACCGCGTCAGGGGATCTGAACCAGGCGTTCCACCAGGCCATCGGATGGGCCAACGAGGTGTTCTCGGTCCCGATCCCGGAGAAGGCCGACGTGGTCATCTCCGTGGCGCCCTACCCCATGGACGTGGACCTCTACCAGTCGCAGAAGGCCCTCGACAACGGGAAGTGGGCGCTGAAGGAGGGCGGGAGGATCGTCATGGTCTCCAAGTGCAGGGAGGGGCTCGGCCACGACACCTTCCTGAAGCAGCTTTCGACATCCAAGGACCCCAGGCAGGTCCTGGAGAACCTCAAGGCCGAGTACAAGCTCGGCTACCACAAGGCCGCCAAGATGGCGGAGATCGCCACATGGGCGAGCATATGGGCCGTGACGGACCTGGAGCCGTCGCTGCTCGAGGGCGCGAACATCACGCCCTTCCCCACGGTCCAGGCGGCCGTGGACCGTGCGCTGGAAGAGAACCCGTCCGCGAGGTTCATGGTCCTCATGGACGGAAGCGTCACAATCCCCAGGCTGGAGTGAGCCAATATGTCGGAGAGTACGGAGTTCAGGGCTGACAGCCTTGAGAAAGTGAGGACCGCGGTCAACGTCTGCACCATGTGCGGGTTCTGCAAGAGCGTCTGCCCGTCGTTCAAGTCGATCGGATGGGACTCGGCGCTGTCCAGGGGACGCATAGTGCTGACCTACGGGCTGCTGACCGGCGAGCTGGAGCCCGACGAGTCCCTCGTCAGGAACATGTACACCTGCACCACCTGCGCGGACTGCGTCCGCAGGTGCCCCTCGAAGGTCGAGATCGTGGACATCATCGAGATGTGCCGCGCGGACCTCGTGAAGGCCGGGTGCATCCTGCCCAAGCACAAGGGCATGTGTGAGAACATCCTCTCCACGGGCAACCCGTTCGGGGAGAAGGCCTCCCGCCGCGAGGCGCTGGGGAGGGAGCCGCGCAAGGCGAAGGTCGGATACTTCGCCGGATGCACCGCGACGTTCCGCTCCAAGGAGACCGCCAGGGCCACCATGAGCATCCTCGACAAGATGGGCGTGGACTTCACGACCCTGGACGAGACCTGCTGCGGGTCCGTCATGCAGAGGGTCGGATGGCCCCAGGAGGACGTGACCGTCCTGATGAAGAAGAACGTGGAGAACATCGTGGCCATGGGCGTCGAGACCCTGGTGCTGTCCTGCGCCGGGTGCTACAGGATGTTCAAGCACGAGTACCCCAAGTACGTCGACGTGCCCTTCGAGGTCAAGCACATCACCGAGTTCCTGGCGGACAAGGATCTCCAGCTCAAGCCCCTCGAGGGCAGGAAGGCCACCTACCACGACCCCTGCCACCTGGGCAGGCACTGCGGAGTGTACGAGGCTCCCAGGCAGGTCATCTCCAAGATCCCGGGGCTCCAGTTCCGCGAGATGGAGTACAACAGGAAGACCAGCCACTGCTGCGGAGGCGGCGGAGGCGTGCGCTCCGCGTACCCCGAGGAGTCCATGGACATCGCGTCCACCAGGCTGGACGAGGCCGGGGACGCCGACCTGATGATCACCTGCTGCCCCTTCTGCGTCAACAACCTGGACGCGGCCAAGGGCGACAGGAGGATCGAGGTCAGGGACCTGGTCGAGATCATCGACGAGCTGATGTGATTGCGCGTCGACCTGAGGAGGCCCGCGGGAGGGCCTCCCCTCATAATGGGGGTGCTCAACGTCACCCCCGACTCCTTCTCCGACGGCGGCGCCTGGAGCGATCCCCGCGCCGCCGTCCGGCACGCCCTCGATCTCGCGGATCAGGGCGCCGACATAATCGACATAGGCGGGGAGTCCACCCGCCCGAACGCCCCTCCGGTCCCCGCGGACGAGGAGCTTGCGAGGCTCGTCCCCGTGCTGAGGGATCTTGTCCCCTCGCTGAGCGTGCCCGTGTCCGTGGACACCATGAAGACGTCCGTCGCCGCCAGGTGCGTCGACCTCGGTGTGTCGATCGTCAACGACGTCAACGGTCTTAGGGACGAGGGGATGCCGGAGCTCTGCGCGTCCACGGGCGTCCACACGGTCATCATGCACATGAACGGGCTCCCGAGGACCATGCCCGCGGCCATGGGCGGCGGGTTCATGGAGGAGATCCGCGGGTTCCTGAGGGAGCGCACCGCGGTCGCCCTCGACGCCGGGATCCGCCCCGACCGGCTGGTGATGGACCCCGGCATAGGGTTCGGAAAGGACCCGGCGCAGAACTCCGAGATACTCGAGAACAGCTCCTACTTCTCGGACGGGTACCCGGTGCTGTCCGGCTCGTCCCGCAAGAGGTTCCTGGCGGTCCGCTACCCGGGCATGGACCGGGACGAGGCGTCCGCGGAGGCGGCGCGCGTCGCGGCGGATTCCGGGGCGGACATAGTCCGCGTGCACAACGTGGCGCTGACGAGGCTCAGAGTCTCGTGACCACCGCGGCCGCTATAATAATCAGTATAATGACGCCGGCGGAGCCCCAGAACAGGTACTCCTTGCGGCGCTCGGCGTGCTCGCGCTCGGCCTCGCCCTCCCTGCAGGACTCCCCGCAGTACTCCTCCCCGAACGGGATGGGGTCCCCGCAGAACCTGCAGTGCGAATGATCGGGCAACTTCACGCCTGTCACCATGGTCTACGGTATTATGTTGCCAATAGATAAATCGTGACTGGCCGTCTTTAATACTTGAAACCCGAGACCATGCCGCCGCGATGCGGCAGGATGGAATCGGAATGAGGTTCACTCTGATGTACAGGAGGGGGAAGGCCGCCATGAAGGTGGACGCGGGCCCCTCGGACAGGGTAGGCGACATAATGGAGACGGCGTCCGAGACGTGGGGATGCAGGGGGATCGTCCTGAGGGACGGGTACTCGCTGCTGGCCCCCGGGACGGCCGCGGAGGACTGCATCCGGGACGGGGACCTGGTGGAGGTCCTGCCCGATCCCTTCGCCCGCCGACGATGCCATGAAATAGGGCATGCGTCTGGGGTAGCCAGAGGCATTCCCCCATGGCTGGCAGGATGGGTACGGCGGCCGACGTTGTGTTCGGCCCCAACGCGATAGCGGCGGTATTCGACGCCGCGGAGAGGTCGGATTCCAGAGGCGGGCTGTCGGGCTCCAGGGACGCCGACGGCAAGGGCATATACCGCGTCGTCAACGGCACGGGCAGCCCCGAGGTGGGGATGTTCTTCCCCTCGGAGGGCACCGACGCCACCGACGAGATGGTCTCCGCGGTGCGCGGGGAGTGCGGCGAGGGCATCCTGATCGTGGTCGATGCGGTCGCCGGCGAGCTCGCCGTCTACATGGTCACGGCCGAGGGCCACAGGATGGCCTCCGCGCTGCAGTCCGAGTGATCGCACCCAGATCGCGTGGCGGTTGTGCATCTCGTGCTCGGTGATGCCCTCGCGGGCCATCATCTCGCCGATGACGCAGTCGAAGAACAGGAGCGCGGAGTCCTCGAACACCGTCCCGAGAGGGGCGGTGCGGCGGACGTCGGCGCCGTCGGGCACCTCCATCACGATGGGGACGTCCGACGCGTTGACCAGGGGGCACTTCTGGACCCCGGTCACGCAGATTATCTCGGATCCCAGGCGGCGCGCGATCTGCGCAGTCTGGACGACGGACGAGGTCTTGCCGGTGAACGATATCAGGATGGTCAGGTCGTCCTTGCCGATGACCGGCGTGGTCATCTCCCCGACGAAGTGGACGTCGATCCCGAGCTGGACCAGGCGGACGGCGAACATCTGGCCGACGAGCCCGGACCTGCCGGAGCCGTAGACGAAGACCTTGCGCTTGCGGAGCAGCGCCTCTATGAGCGCGTCCCTGGCCTTCGGGTCGACCGAGGCCACGGCCCTCCTGCAGTTGCCCAGGAGCCCGTCGAGGTTCTCCACGTCACTCACCGGACGCCGCGGCCGACTCGGACTTCCTCCTCTCCTTGAGGTCCTTGGCGGCCTTCTTGGTGAGGACCCTCTCCTGGATGATCCTCATGTACATGGCGTCGTGCTCGAGGAGCGGCGACGTCGATATGACGGTGCAGTCCGGCCTGATCTCCTGCAGGGCCTCCGCCAGCGGCTCGAACTTCAGGTCGCCCTTCTTGATGGGGGTGAGCCTGGTCTCGTTGCCGTCGGTGTACTCCACGCCGGCGAACGCCGTGTGGATGCCGCCCTTGCAGTAGGGGGCGACCTGCTCGATGAGGTTCAGGAAGTCCTCCGTCTCCAGCAGGCCCCCGTTGGTGCGGGAGTGCTGGTGCGAGAAGTTGATGACCGGCGTGATGTCCCCCACGTCGGTGCACAGGTCGAGGACCTGCTCCAGCGAGCCGAAGACGTCCTGCTGGCCGGTGATCTCGACGCCGAGCCTGGGTTTGAGGCCGCTGCCCTTCCACCAGTCCACGATGGCGCCCATGTTGCCGTAGATCTGCTCCTCCACCTCCTCGCGGGGGCGGTTCTCGTCGTAGATCCCGAGGCTGGTGACGACTATGTCGCCGTCCAGGGCGTCCAGGATGAGGCCGGCGTGCCTGATGCTGTCGATGCAGCTGTAGGTGAGCTCCTCGTCGGTCCCGCTCAGGTCCATGTAGTACGGCGTGTGGATGGACAGCCTGACGTCCAGCCTCTGCGCCATGTGGCCGATCCCGGCGAGGTCGCCGAAGGTGTTGGCCACGGGCGAGGGCATGAAGAGCAGGTCGTCCTCCTCCTCGATGGGCTCCTCGGGGTCGCTGATGGGCTCCCCGTCCCTGAGGATCTCGATGACGAAGTCCTCCTCCACGTCGCGGATGGTCAGCCCGACCTCCTCGTCCTCGGCGGGACGGGGGTACGCCCCGGCGCGCACCATCTGGATCTCGAGGGCGCTCAGGCTGAGGTTGTGAACATCCTCGATGCCGTCCTTCAGGGTGCGTCCCTTGCAGGACAGTGGTATACCGGCGGGGCCGAACCTTATCATGCCCCGGGGAACCCTCCCTTAGTAAATAAGGGGTTCGTTCCCGCGCGTATCGCGGTTCTTCACTGCTCCGAGCATAACGTCGGAGCCGTCAATAGTATTATATCCGCAAGACAAATGGTTTCGATTCATGAATTCAGGCAGGGTGGTGGCCGTCGCGAGCGCGCTTCTGGCCGTTCTTTCCCTAATCATCGCATGGATCGAGTGCGAGGGCATAATGGCGATAATCTCGCTGTTCGCCCTCGCGTTCGGCTCCGCGGCGTCCAAGCGCTGCTCCGCCAGAACCTGCATCTACATCATGACGGCGTCGGCCCTGTGCCTCGTGTGCACCATCCTGTCGGTGACCGTGCTGAGCCAGGGCAACTTCCTGGGCCCGGACGGGGACCCGTCCACGGCCTGGTTCGTGATCATCGGGCTGGTCCACAGCATCCCCGTGATCCCGCTCACATTCTCGTCCTACACGATCATCGCTTCCGTCTCGGCCGCGTCCTACAACTGGGCGATGGTCCGCGGGCTGAGCCCGTTCATCGGGATGGGCATGGAGGTCCCCGGGTTCGTGCTCGAGTACTTCTTCGAGGGGTCCGACAACTGGATGACGGACAACGGGTACATCCTGTACCACTTCCTGATGACCGCCATCGTCATGATCGTCTTCTCGTACGTCGTGTCCGAGGCGATGAGGGACGCCCGCGTCATAGTCAACGAGAACGGAGTGGAGGTGCTCGATGCTGACAGCTGAGCAGGACGCGAGGGAGAGGAGGGCCGCATGGGCGATGCTCGTGCTGTGCCCGCTGTCCTTCCTGGGCATCTCCGTCTTCTCGTTCATCGGCGTCGCGCCCGGCATTGAGGCGGGCCACGACGCGATCTACCTCGAGGCCACGTGCTTCGCGTGGGCGATAGTCTCCATGCTCCTGCCGATCCTCAGGTTGGCCAGGCTGGTCTCCATGCCCCCGTCGTTCCTGCTGGTGGTCTACGGGAACATGTACTTCTACGTCATCTCGCTGAACCTCGGGTACTACATGAGCATCAGCTGGTGGGGCGACATGGGCCACGTGATCTCGTCGACCATCGTCTCGCTCACCGTCTTCATCGCGCTGTGCATCATGGAGTGCCACTCTCCCCCGCACGTCACGTTCGGGCGCAGGTACGGCATGGTGGCCATGCTCTTCCTGGTGGCGCTGAGCTTCGGCGGCATCTGGGAGATGATGGAGGGGTTCGCGGACTTCGCCGGCGGCAACTCGTACATGGTGTACGGGGCCAGCGACACCATGGGCGACCTGACGGCCGACCTGCTCGGCGTGGCCATAGTCTGCATATGCGCGTACGTCTATCTGGGGAAGCACACGCCCGAGGACATCTCCTCGACGGTGAGGTTCGGAAGGGCGGCGTTCGAGATCGAGGACAGGTGATATGACATTCCCCCGTGTGAAGGAGCTCCTGTGGGGCGACGGCGTCAGGCGGACGCGGACGGCGATAGCGGTCGCCTTCCTGGTCGCCTGCGTCGCGTACCTCCTGGTGGTCCACTACGCGGGGATAGAGACCGAGGTCATCCGCGACAGGTACTGGAAGAACGCGGTGCCGTTCTTCACCGCGGACTTCCCGGTGATGGAGTACCCCCCGCTCGCCATAGTCATAATCGCGATTCCCTACCTGTTCGGGAACACCCCCTGGGGCTACGAGACGGCGTACGTCGCCATGGCGTACGTGTTCATGGTGGCGGGGCTCTTCCTGATCTCCCGCCTGGCCAGGGCAGTGGGCCACGAAGAGAAGAGGCCCATGATCGCCTACGGCATCCTGATGATGCTGATGCTGGAGTTCGTCCTGGACCGCTTCGACGTCTTCGTCATGGTGATAACCCTGGCGGCCGTCGTGATGATGGTCGAGAAGCGGTACCCGTGGGCGTTCCTCCTGCTGGCCCTGGGGACCCTGGTGAAGGTGTACCCGGCCATCCTGTTCCCGATATTCTTCCTGTACCTGCTGTACAACAGGCGCCCCGGGGACGCGGTCCTCGGTTTCGGGATCTACACGGCCACAGGGCTGGTCATCACGGCGCTGTGCTGGTTCATCAACCCGGACATCATCCTGAACTTCATCGGGTACAACGGCGGCAGGTCCCTGCAGATAGAGTCCGTCGCGGCCTCCGTGGTGTACTTCCTGGGCGTCCTCGGGCTCACAGACGTGTCGATCGCCGGTGCGTCGGAGGCCACGTCCTGGTCGGACAACCTGGTGGGCGCGGTGCCGGACGCGCTGGCGACGATACTGCTGCCGCTGATGGTGGTGTGCGTGGTCGCGATCTGGGTGCTGTACGCCGTGAAGAGGGCCCGGGGCGACGGGGACCGCAACATGAGGCTGTTCGCCCTCGCGTGCGTGGCGTGCCTGCTGATGTTCCTCGTGGTCAACAAGGTGTACTCGTCGCAGTACATCATCTGGCTCATAGGGGCGCTGATCTTCCTCGTGCTGGTGTCGGACTTCTCGTTCAACAAGAGGATGGTTGCCCTGACCGTCGCGATCATCCTGTTCACCCAGCTGAACTTCGCCTACAACATAGGGTACCTGGGCGGCGGGGAGAACATCGACACCCTGGGCATGGGGATAATCCTGGTCAGGAACCTCCTGACCGTGGCGATGCTCGTCGTCGTCCTGCGCGAGATGGCGGTCGTCGGCAGCGGGGCGGAGCCTGAGGGCTGGGACCCCTGGAGGCTCAGGTCCGCGGCCCCGCGGACGACCAGGACCCGTCTACCAAGGGTTAAATAAGAGCACCATTTAGGTGCGGATGCTCTTCAGAGCCGATGAATGATGAAGGCGCCTTGGAGCGCCGGAAAGAGGTAATTGCAATGTCCGTATACGTCAAGTTCGAGACACCCAAGGAGATTTCCGACAAAGCCTACTCCCTCGCCGAGATGGCCAGGGACGGCGGCAAGATCAAGAAGGGAACGAACGAGGTCACCAAGGTCGTCGAGCGCGGCGCTGCCGCCATCGTCATCATGGCCGCCGACGTCGAGCCCCCCGAGATCCTGGCCCACATGCCCGCCCTGTGCGAGGAGAGGAACGTTCCCTACGTCTACGTTCCCAGCAAGACCGAGCTCGGTTCCGCCATCGGCCTCGACAAGCCCACCGCCTCCATCGCCATCGTCGATGTCGGCAAGGGTAAGGCCCTCTGCGACGAGATCGCCCAGGCAGTCAAGAACCTGAAAGGCTGAAGGTGAACTGAATGGTAGACACCGACAGCATACCCGCCGAGGTCGTTGAGGTCATCGGCAGGACCGGAATGACCGGGGAGGCTACCCAGGTCAAGGTCCGTGTCCTCGACGGCCGCGACAAGGGCAGGATCATCACCAGGAACATCATGGGTCCGGTCAGGATGGGCGACATCCTCATGCTGAGGGAGACGTCCAGAGAGGCCAGGAAACTGGGCATGAGGTGATTCGAATGGTTGACACCTCCAGGAAGTGCTCGTTCTGCGGAGCTCCCATCGAGCCCGGCACCGGAAAGATGTACGTCAAGAAGGACGGGACCATCCTGTTCTTCGACGCCAACAAGTGCTACAAGAACATGATCGAGCTCAAGAGGGTCGCCAGGACGACCCGCTGGACCGAGAAGGCCCACGACGAGAAGAAG
>JAUNXZ010000184.1 GCA_030539515.1 Thermoplasmata archaeon | reverse complement strand
TCACCCTGTACGCCATCTGGGAGCAGAGGGAGTGGGACGATTACTCGATCTCGTCCCTGAGCATCACGGGAGCCGACGTCGGGCTGTCCTACTACCTGGACGACGACTACGACGACCTCATCTCCCAGTCGAGCTACGCCTCCCTGACCGTCGACGACGATGGGGACGAGATAGTCATCGCCGGGGGGCAGGACTGGGCCTGGGACTCCGCCGGGGGGTGCTTCACCTTCACCCACGAGGGCGTCCAGTACACCCTGACCGTCACCGTCGGAGGCGCCACCTCGGGAACGGGATACGTGCACGAAACCGTCCCCGTGTACAGGTTCCTCGCGGCCGGCGACGTGAGCCTGGCCTTCGAGGTCTCCCCCGCCTGAGGCGGGGAAAGAAACAGGGAGGGGAGACCCTCCCGCCTTGACACCTTCTGGACAGCACCGTCCGCATCGGATGGTATTATCTATCCATCCCAGCCATCCATTCCACATGAACGGCAAAATCATCGCCGCGGTCATCGCGGCCATAGTCGTCATAGCCGCCGTGGGAATCGGCGTGAGCATGATGGGAGGGGAGAACAAGATCGGCGTCGTCTACAACGGCAACGGGGGGACGACGTCTGACGGGGAGACCGAGTACCTCCTCACATCCAACACCGTGACCGACAACCGCTTCACCCGCGACGGGTACCTGTTCTCCGGGACCTGGAACACCGCCGCCGACGGATCGGGGACCTCGTACAGCACCGGGGACAGCATCAGCTACCCCTCGAACGGGCACGTGACGCTGTACGCGCAGTGGACCGAGAACTCGGGATACAGCATCACGAGCTTCAGCACCGTCAACCAGACCCTCGACCTGGCCGGCATGAGCTTCACGTTCAACGGCCACGCCCAGTCCTCCTACGGGACCTACAAGGTCTCCGGGACGACGATCTTCATCGCGTACATCTCCGGCATGTCCGACATCACCTGGGACTCGGAGAACAGCCGCTTCACGTTCACCTACAACGGCTCGACGTACGCGGCGTGGTTCACCTTCTCCGGCGGGTACTCGAACATGATCGGGTACGTCAGCTCCGACGGCTACGCCTGCGTCGGAATAACCGTGACAGGCGACATCTCCGTGGTGGCCCACACCGCGAAGCTCTGAACCCTTTGAAACGGCCCTGCCCCTCGGGGCGGGGCCACCTTGCCTTCAGTTTTCTAGAAAGATCGGACGGGACGCGGATATCCGGATCCCGTCCGGGTTGGGGTTTGGCCGCACCGCAGTCTAGGAGGACCGCGGGCGGCGTTGGTGTTTCCGTCTCAGGACGCGGTGAACGAGCTCGAGACGATGCAGGAACCGATGTACACGTGTATGGTCCCTGCAGTGGTCGCGTACTCGAGGTGCGCGGATATTGCGAGGGCGGCGCCGGACGAGGCGTCCGCATAGACGTACATGGTAGCCCCGCTTATGGTTGCGGTGTACTTGGCGGCGTTCACGTACCCGTACTGGGTGAGGATGACCTCCCTGCCGACGTACGTGGCATCCTCTCCGTCGAACTTCCCGTTGTCGATGTTCCACATGGCATACAACTCGGAC
>JAUNXZ010000064.1 GCA_030539515.1 Thermoplasmata archaeon | reverse complement strand
GCAGAGGGGAGACTCGAAATACGAGTTCGTCCACGCCGACGATCCGGACTTCAAGGCGTTCATGGAACGGTTCATTAAGAATCGAGAGGACACAGAAAATGGCAACAGAGTCATTCGAGCAGGACATGATCCTCGACACCGAGGAGGCCGTCGAGAATCTGGCGGCCCTGCTGGACAGCGGAGTCACATACAAAGGTGGTGGCAAGAAGCTCAGGCTGGCGCGTGCCGACGATCCAGTCGTCAAAGCGCTGATGGAGAAATACCGCACGGAGGACGGGCCGGATGACGGAAGCAGAGATTCGTGAGGGCATCACAATGATGCCCCTGAGCGAAGTCATGGGCCTGTACGGCGAGAAGAACGTCAGCCAGGCACTGGCATCGTACAGGGCGGTGAAGGACTCGGACACGGAGACCTTTCTCCATGACAAGGCCATCAACCAGGAGAAGAAGGACGTCACCCGCACATACGTGGCGATCGATGACGTGACCAAGGACGTAGTGGGCTTCATCAGCTTGGGCGTTAAATCGGTTTAGCTCCCGTTGGAAGGCCCCCTGAGCAGCACGATCATCAGGAAAGTGAGCATGGACACGGAAACCAGAGTGGCCCAATCGTATCTGCTCGGGCAGCTCTCGCGTTCCGACAAGGCGCCGGCAGGTTTTGGAGAGAACCTCCTGGAATTCGCCATCGACACGCTCAGAGACGCCAAAGAACTCGTCGGCTGCAGGATGGTCCGTCTGGACTGCCACGACGAGCTCATCCCGTACTATACCAAGCACGGGTTCAGGCCAATAACCGAGAACAAGCCCGGAACACTGAACCAGATGATGGCCATCATCTGACCGGGCGAGCAAACGAAGCAACGAACATCGAAGCGACATCACGGGATGCGGCCGGGCTCTGGGGGAGGGACTGGTCATGATGCCGCGGAGATCAGAGATGCCGTCTACAGATAGCGGCAGTCCCGGAACTTAACACGAAGAGAGATCTTTGAGGCACGGCCCCGGATGAGAAGGATCCGAAACCATTGGGCGGGAAGGATGGTACCCTTAAGGGGTCCCCGCCCCCTTCTTTGCATAACCTCTAGAATTTCTGTGACAAGTCTCTGAATGGAGGCATTGAAGTTGTGGCATGCGCCGCGACCTCACGGCCGCGGCGGCGATGGCGGCGCCCCCTCCTCGAAACGAGGAGGCGAGCCCCCTGAAACCCAGGGCCTCCTAGGAAGGCCCGCGTGTATCCCTCCGGGCGGGGTCCCCGCCCCGCGCGCAGCCGGACGCCTCTGTTTCCGTACCCTCGGCGTCCGTTATCGGGTCTCCATCCCGGGCGGAGGGGTGGTGACAGACCCCCCGCCCCAATGCCGTCCGTGACTACACCTCATTCCATAAAGGGGCATCGGCAACACATTCTGGAACTCCGTCGCCTGTCCCCGCGGTCCCAGATGCCCTTGGCGCTCTCCACGGCCTGGTCCAGCTTCCTCCTGCTGTAGTACTGCTCCGTGGTCTTCGTCGACGCGTGGCCCATGAGCACGCTGGTCGATTCGATGTCCAGGCCGTTGTCCAGATAACGCTGTCCGAAGGTGCGCCTGCACTGGCGGAGGTCGAACGTGACGCCGAGATCCTCCTCCACCTGGACCTTGTACTTCCTCAGCGAGTTGCCGGTGAGGTAGGGGCTCTTCTTCGACCTGGACGGGAACAGCGCGGGCGAGTCCACGTTGTTCTCCCTGAGCCACCTCTCCCTGCCCTTCAGGTACAGCTCGATTATCGGCCTCGCATCCGGCGGGACGGGAACCTTCCGCGGCTGCCCGTAGGACGCCTCGCCCTTCACGTGGACGATGTCGAACATCCAATCCTCCGTATCGAGATCCTCCAGCACCGCGAGCCTAGCCTCCTTGTTCCTGCACCCGGTGTTCAGGCAGAAGATCACGAAGGCGTACGCCCTCACCATCTGGTAGTCCGACGGGTCGATCTCCGCCGATCTCGCCAGGATCCTGGCGTACAGCACGTCGTCCATGGGCGGCCTGCGCCTGCATCCCCTGGACCGGGGCTTGAGCATCGGGTTGCGGTTGAGGCAGACGTCCACGGCGTTGTTGTCCACGAACAGCAGCACCTGCTTCAGCGCGTTGATCTCGTGGACCATGTCGGACGGGCTCTGGCCCAGCCTGCAGTGCGCTATGTACTCGCGGACGTCCTCCGGCGTCATGTCGTACGGCGACGTCGTCGACAGCCTGCCCTGATCCATCAGGAGCTCCAGCTTCGCGACCATCCTCCGGTACCTGCGCTCCCTGTTCCTCCAGGTCTCGTAGGCGTACACCCCGCGGACCACCTCCAGGTACCTGGACACTACGTCCCTGAACTCGTCGGCGCCCATCGGATCCCTCCGACCTGACGACCTCGGCCCAGTATGCCCGGTCCGCAAGGAAGTACACCTCCCTCTCGCCGCTCTTCATCCCCACGACCGTGCTGTCCTCGATCATCGAGTCCAGCACCCTGCGGGCGACCTGGTGGTGGAGGTTGGTCCCTCTGGCCACGTCGGCAAGCGTGGAGCGCCTGTTCCAGACCATCCAGCGGATGACGCTGCACCTGCCGCTCCTGCACACCGACCCCATGCTCTCAGGGTCCGGCAGGGTGGCTATCGTCCACCCGTCGCGGGCCTCCATGGACGGGGGATGCTAGCTGTCCGTGTACTGGATGAACGCCCCCGCGGCGCTGCGGACGCCCCTGTCCCTGTACCCCATCGCCAACAGCGTCTCGGTCAGGGCGGGGTTTCTGGTCCTCAGCCTGAACTCGGCGCCGAGCCTCACGGGCTCCCCGGGCGACGAGACGGTTATCTCCGAGGGCCCCACGTCCACAAACGTGGGTTCAGGGCTGCAGTAGCTGCGGTGGCACGCAGCGTTGAGCACCAGCTCCCGGAACACGCTGCTCGCCAGGTTCGACGACCCGGTGGGCATCCCGTCCCTGATGGCCGAGACGATCCCCGCAGACTCCTCCACCTGGTCGAGTACGGACCCGCGGAGGTCGCAAACCATCTCCCCATCCACCCTGAACACCGTGCGCCAGGGGCACTGGTCTGACAGCATGAGGGCGAGGTTCGTGTACTCCCCGCCCCTGGCCATCCCTCCCAGCGTCACCGGGCGGGGGACGCCCCTCCTGATGACGGCGGCCTCCAGCGACCTGAAGCTCAGGTCCTGCACACGCGAGGGATTCTCCTCGCACAGATCCTAGGTTCCTTGATACATCGTGCGGACGTGCCCTCGCTGGAAGATAAAACATAGTCCCGTCCGATTGACTAAACTTCGATAGTAACACGGCTGATAGCGACGCAATAAGTACTCCGCGGTCGATTCATATCCAGGTGAAACAAATGGCAACCATTCCCGCCAATGTCATAGAGAAACTGAACGCCCCCGGCACCGTCAAGGTGCTCGCCACCGCCGACAAAGCGGGCCAGCCCCACGCCATCGTCTGCGGCTCCATCATCTCCCCCTCGCCCGACAAGATGGTCGTCGGAGAGGTCCTGATGCACAAATCCGCCGCCAACATGGCCGAGAACCCCAAGGCGACGTTCATGATCGCCGCCGGCATGGAGGCCTACGAGATCGACGTCAAGAACCCCGTCCGCGTGACCGAGGGCCCGATGCTCGACGCCATGAACAAGGAGATGGAGGCCATCCACCTCCACGCCAACGCCCTCTGGGTGTTCGACGTCGACGCAGTCTACGACCAGGGCGCCAACCCCAAGGCCGGAACGAAGATCGCCTGAACAAACAGGCCCGTCCTCCGGGACGGGCCCCAACCCATTCCGTTTCCTCCCGGGGAAACCCAATTATAATCTCAACCTCATCGTCGGTGCCATGGAAGAATCCGACATCACGGCATGGCTTTCCGACAACCTGCCGCAGGTCGTCCTCCTGATAGGCGGCCTCCTGGCCATCGCGATAGCGGTCTCCTACGTCAAGGGGAAGGACTCCTGGAAGTACAAGGTCCTGACATTCATCGGTCTGGTCTTCGGGGTCTTCATGGCCTACGTGGCCGTCGTCCGCTACGGTGAATGGAGACTCGTCACATCGGTGTTCGTGGCGGTCGCCGCGTTCACACTGATCATCCGCCCGTTCCGCGAGGTCCACTTCGCGGTCATCATCGGGCTGATGGTGATGGTGCTCGTGTACATCTGGCTCGGAGGGCTCACGGAGGTCTCCGGATACGACGTCAGCTTCCTCGCGGAGAACCCGGTGAGGATAGTGGTGGCGTTCATCCTTGCCGGTCTGGTATACGGGATACTCAACTTCGGCGAGGAGATCGTCAAGCTGTTCGGGAAGATCCTCAACTGGTGGCCCCTGCTGTTCGTCCTCGGCTGTGTGTGCATCGTCGAGGCCGCGTTCATGTTCCTGGGTTACGGTTCCATAACGGACTATATCGACACCAGCGGGCTCATTCTGGCAACCGAGTAAGCTTTAAATGGTAGGAGCAGATGGGGGGAAGAGTGGGCTCGTGGCTTAGCCAGGATATAGCGCTGGCCTTCTAAGCCAGACGCCCCGGGTTCGAATCCCGGCGGGCCCGCCAAGGATGCAACGCCCGTAAGGGATAACAATCCAAGGAAGGAACGATCATGAAGAGAAGCTCGCGCGCCTGGAAGAAACGCGGCAACCAGCGTTGGAAGTGGCGCAAGAAGAAGATGAGGAGAAGAAAGAGAGCAGCGAAGATGCGCAAGAAGTGATTGCTGCTCGCATTCACGCTCAAACGGGGGTATAGGCTAACCTGGCAGACTGGTGGGCTCCAGTTATTGAGAGTGATTGAAAATGGGTTTGCTGACAGTTGATGACTAACTGGAGCGATGACTCATTGATTCAACCGGGGTCGCTCCCCGGTAGTGGAAACCCGCTGACGAGGGTTCAAATCCCTCTGCCCCCACCTTGCGCACTTCACTGAACTCTTCGGCACCCCTGTGGTGCCGAGCAAACTTTTCCCCAAACCCTCTTTCCTTTCTCACACACTCATTCCGTTCAGGCATTGCCATGCGATTTTGGGCGGAGGTTCCCCTGTCCCGATGCTGATTCTAGAAGGATGAAGGGGTTTGGATTGAGGTTTGGAGCCTCAGTTCTTGAAGCTGTGGATCGGAGCGGGTATCCTTCCGCCCCTGTTCACGAAGTCGGCGCAGCCGTACCTGTTGACGGGCATGATCCCGGCGTCTCCCAGGAGTCCGCCGAACTGCACGGTGTCGCCCACGGTCTTGCCGATGACGGGGATGATCCTGACCGCGGTGGTCTTCTGGTTGACCATCCCGATGGCCATCTCGTCCGCGATGATTCCCGCGATGGTTGTCGCGGGGACGTCTCCGGGTATGGCGATCATGTCGAGTCCCACGGAGCACACGCAGGTCATGGCCTCGAGCTTCTCGAGGGAGAGGGCGCCTATGGCGGCGGCCTCTGCCATGGAGCTGTCCTCGGTGACGGGGATGAACGCCCCGCTGAGTCCTCCGACGTAGGATGAGGCCATCACACCGCCCTTCTTGACCTGGTCGTTGAGGATGGCCAGCGCGGCGGTGGTTCCGGGCGCACCGGCGTACTCCATGCCCATCTCGTGGATGATGTCCGCGATGCTGTCCCCGACCGCAGGAGTCGGCGCAAGCGACAGGTCCACGATGCCGAAGGGCACGTCGAGCCTCTTGGAGGCCTCCTTGGCGAATAGCTGGCCAACGCGGGTGACCTTGAAGGACGTCTTCTTGATTGTTTCACAAAGAACCTCGAAGCTCTCGCCGCGCACCTTCGTCAGGGCCTCCCTGACAACACCGGGTCCGCTGACTCCCACGTTGATGACGCAGTCGCTCTCGGTCACGCCGTGGAACGCGCCGGCCATGAACGGGTTGTCGTCCGGCGGGTTGCAGAACACCACGAGCTTGGCGCATCCGATGGAGTCCCTCTCCTTGGTGGCCTCGGCGGCCCTGACGACGATGTCGCCCATGAGCCTGACCGCGTCCATGTTGATGCCGGTCTTCGTGGAACCCAGGCTGATGGACGAGCACACGCAATCCGTACAGGCAAGCGCCTCGGGGATGGACTCGATGAGGAGCCTGTCCGCGTTGGTCATCCCTTTCTGGACGAGCGCGGAGTACCCTCCGATGAAGTTGACGCCGATCTCCTTCCCGGCCTGGTCCAGGGTCTTGGCGATCCTGACGAAGTCGCCGGGGATCTTGCACGCAGCGCCGCCGACCAGGGCGATGGGCGTGACGGAGACCCTCTTGTTGATCACGGGCACTCCGAACTCCGTGCCCAGCTGGTCGCCGACCTCCACGAGCCTCCCGGCCATGCGGACGATCTTGTCGTGGATCTTCTGGCAGAGAACGTCGAGGTCGGGGTCGATGCAGTCCAGCAGGCTGATGCCCATGGTGATCGTCCTGACGTCCAGGTTCTCGTGGGAGACCATCTCGTAGGTCTCGAAGACCTCGCTCAGCTCCACCATGGTCTCAGATCCTGTGCATCATCTCGAAGATGTCCTCGTGCGTCGCCCTGATGACGCATCCCACGGTGCCGCCGACCTCCTCCAGGGCCTTGTTGAGCTCCGCGAAGCTCTTCGAGTAGCCGGTGGTGTCGACGATCAGGATCATGTTGATGTAGTCCTGAACGGTGGTCTGCTTGATGTCGAGGATGTTGATGTTGTTCTCGGCGAAGAAGTTGCACACGGTGGCGATGATGCCCACGTGGTCCTTCCCCACGAGAGTGACTATAGTCCTGCTCATGTTCGTGCCTCCCGCCCCGTCTTCATGAGGGCGTACTCTAAGGAATCGACGAGCGCGATGAGACTCGCCTCTATCACGTTTTCGGACACGCCTACGGTGGTCCAGCTCTGCTCGCCGTCGGTGGAGCGTATCAGCACCCTGACGCGGGCCGCCGTGGCCGACTTCTCGTCCAGCACACGGACCTTGTAATCTGTAAGCCTGATCCTGCGGAGGTCCGGGAAGAAGCTCTCCAGCGCCTTCCGCAGGGCGTTGTCCAGCGCGTTGACCGGACCGTTGCCGTCGGCGGCGGTGTGCTCCAGGTCCCCGGAGCTGCTCCTGACCTTGACGCTGGCCTCGGAGTCCATCCCGCCCTCGCGGCTGTCTATGAATATCCTGAAGCCCTCGACGGAGAACCTCTCCTCGATGTCCCCGCGGAGCCTCCTGACCAGGAGCTCGAAGCTCGCGTCCGCTCCCTCGAACTCGTAGCCCTCGGACTCCATGTCCTTGATCATGCGGGTGATCTCGGGGCTGTCCTCTCCGGCGGTGAGGCCCATCTCCCTGAGCTTCTCGGATATGCTGGCCTTGCCGGCCATGTCGGAGACGAGGACCCTGCGGGAGTTGCCCACTTCGGAGGGATCGAGGTGCTCGTAGGTGCGCGGGTCCTTGACCAGCGCGGACACGTGCATCCCGCCCTTGTGGGCGAATGCGCGCTCGCCCACGTAGGGCATACCAGCGGCGGGCATCATGTTGGCGACCTCGCCGACGAACCTGGAGAGGCTGGTGAGGCCCTTCATGTCGGCGTTGCCGAGGTCGGCCCCGCACTTCAGTGCGAGGTTCGGCAGGACGGTGCAGAGGTTGGCGTTGCCGCACCTCTCGCCCATACCGTTCACGGTCCCCTGGACCATGGTGCATCCCGCCTCCACGGCGGCCAGGGAGCACGCGGTGGCGAGGTCGGAGTCGTTGTGGCAGTGGATCCCCACAGGGATTCCGACCGCGGATACAGCGGCCTTGCTGGCCTCCGATATGAATGAAGGCATGGAGCCCCCGTTGGTGTCGCAGAGGACGACCCACTCGGCCCCACCGCGCTCCGCGGCCTTGAGGACGCCGATCGCGTACTCCGGGTCGGAGCGGTAGCCGTCGAAGAAGTGCTCCGCGTCGAACATGACGCGCTTGCCCTTCGACACAAGGAACGCGACCGAGTCCTCGACCATGGCGAGGTTGTCCTCCAGCGAGATGCCCAGAGCGGCGGTCACCTGGAAGTCCCATGACTTCCCGAAGATGCAGCACCATCCCGCGGAGCACTCCGCTAGGCTCCTGAGGTTCGGGTCGTCCTCCGGACGGACCCCGTGCCTCCTGGTGCTGCCGAATGCCGCGAGACTCGATTTGGACAGCTTCACCGAGGCCGCTTTGGAGAAGAACTCGTCGTCCCTGGGGTTGGACCCGGGCCAACCGCCCTCCACGAAGTCGGCGCCGAAGGCGTCCAGGCGCTTCAGGATGTCCAGCTTGTCCTCGCATGAGAACGAGACGCCCTCGCACTGCGCCCCGTCGCGGAGCGTGGTGTCGTAGACGAATACGCGGGTCATCGCTGCCTTTTCCTCTCGTCCATTATGGAGATGAGGTCGCTTAGGATGGCGGAAGCCGTCTCCAGTCTCCCGGCTCCCCTGCCGGTGACGGTGATCGGTCCGGCCAGGTCGCTGAGGATCTGCGCGGTGTTCAGCGTGCCGGAGATGCTGAGCGGGTGCCCCTTGGGTATGAGCCTGGGCCCCACCTCGAGCTTCGTCTCCGAGACCTCGCCGATGAGCCTGATGACCATGCCGCGGGATGCCGCGAGCGAGACGGCGTCCTCGGTGATCGACGTGATCCCGGTGATGCGGACGTCGTTGAAGGTGACGTTCCTGCCGAAGACGGAGTTCGCGAGGATCGCGACCTTGCAGGCGCTGTCGTAGCCCATGATGTCGTTGGTGGGGTCCGTCTCGGCGTACCCCATCTGCTGGGCCTCCTTCAGGGCCTGCTCGAAGGGCTGGCCCTTGTCCATCTTGCTGAGGATGTAGTTGCACGTGCCGTTGAAGATGCCGCGCACGGAGGTGATGTTCTCCCCGACCAGGTTCTCGTGGCAGAGGTTGATGATCGGCATGGCTCCGCCGACGGACCCCTCGAACCTGAACTTGCAGCCGTTCTTGCGGGCGAGTGCGATGAGCTCCTGGAATTTGAGCGCCAGCGGCCCTTTGTTGACCGTGATGACGTCCTTCCCCTTCTCGAGGGCGTGGGTGATGTTGAGCAGTCCCGCTCCCCCCGTCCTGACGTCTGTGGGGCTGACCTCCACGAGTATGTCGTAGTCCGCCTTCTCCAGGACGGCGACGGAGTCCTCGTACGTCTGGTCGCCCACCTTCCTCGTGTCCTGCTTGCGCTTCACGAGCTCCAGGGGGTCGAAGCCGTCGGGGTCGTAGGCGTAGGTCTTGGAGTCCATGGCGCCCACAACAGTCACCGGCTCGCCGTAGCGGTCGAGCATGAACTGGCGGCGCATCGCCAGGACCTCGCAGAATCCCTGTCCGACGGTTCCGAACCCGCAGATGAACACCTTCATCTCAGACACCCCTCACGTAAGTGTTGCCGGTCTTCCTGCACTCGGTGTCCAGGAACTCGTCCAGCTTGTCCAGGTCCTCGACGCTCTTGGTCTTGACGGAGAGCATCCCGGTCCTCTTCGAGTAGTCTCCGGCCTTGGACGAGTAGCGCACGTCCACGGCGTCGAGGTCCGCGATGGTGGAGGCCCTGTTGATGAGCCCCTCGATGTACCTGGCGTCGA
>JAUNXZ010000063.1 GCA_030539515.1 Thermoplasmata archaeon | reverse complement strand
CATTATATCGCAGGTTCAACTGGGCAGGTAGATCAGTTGGAAGATCGTTACATTGGCATTGTAGAGGCCGCGAGTTCGAATCTCGCCCTGTCCACCTCTTCCTTTTACCTCTATTGATTTCGGGGCGGTCCTCCGCTCCTTCACCTTTCCCCGACGGAACCTATCCTTCGGGCGGCTTTTCCCTTCATTCGCGGGTTCCGTTCTATTCGGATACACATCTGCGACCGGGTCCGCGAACCATTATATCCTCTCCGAGCGTCATTCGATTGGGCGAATGCCCGGCATGACGGAATCGTCATCCGGAGCCGGCGGATGGAAGGAACGTGGAAAGGAGAACGGCAGATGGCAACACAGTCCTTTTTCGAGGATATGGTGATCGACACCCCCGAGGCGGCCGCCAACTTCAACGCGCTGTTCGAGAGCGGCGTGAAATGGAGGAGGGGGAACGGAAGACTCAGGCTGGTCTCCGCCGACGACCCCGTGGTCGTGAAGTTCATGGAGCAGTTCAGGAAGGAGGGCCGCGAGGCCGCCGACGAAGGCGACCGAGGTCTTCTTCGGGGGTATGGGGCCGATGCCCCTCCTCATTGATCGCTAGCATAAGCGGATCCCGAGAACCTTGTGTCAATGTCCGATCGGACTGTTTCAGAGCACGGCTCAGGCCCCCGCTTCCGGGGGCCAGGAGCCGCCGCACTCCTCGACCGAGGGCATGTTCGAGACCCGCTCCCTCCAGTAGGGGCGCCGGGTCAGGAAGAACAGCTTGCTCCCGTTGGACCACATGGCGAACACCGTGTCGTCCGACTCCATCATGCGGAGCGTCTTGTGCATCGTCACCGGGTTCATGTTCAGCGCCGAGGACAGCTGCCCCTCGGTCATCCCGTTGCGGGCTACCATGCTCCGCACTATGTTGCACCGCCTCCCGTTGTAGGCGGACCCCATGTCCACGGTGTCCGGGAGGACGACCGAGAAGTCGTCGCCCCTGACGGACACCGAGGGCCTGAACTAGCAGTTCTTGTACAGCGACACCGAGTCCCGGATGTTGCGGACCATCCCGTTCTTCAGGTCCAGCACGTCCAGCGCCGCCGCGAGCGCGGGGTTCCTGGTGCGGGCGGTGATGGACACCGCCATGGGCTTCGGCCTCCCGGGGGACACGATGCGCGTGAACCCCCTCTCCAGCTCGATCCTGATGTCCTCGCCCCTGCAGTAGCTTCTGTGGGTCACCGCGTTCAGCAGCATCTCCCGGAAGGCCAGCGCGGGCACCCTGGGCACCGCCCTCCCGAGCTCCTCCGCCATCACCTCACGCGCTTCGGCGACCGCCCTCTCCGCCCTGTCGACGATCACCGCGGCGGACGCGCGGACCCTGGTCACGGGCACGCCCTCCGCCAGCACCTCCACGCCCCAGGGGCTCTGGTCCGACAGGACGAGGGCCAGGTTGGTGTACTCCCCGTCGTCTCCCCTGAGGCCCCGGATGCCCCCGTATCCCCGGATCCCCTTGCGGAGCAGCGCCGCGTCCAGGTCCCTGAAGCTGAGGTCCCGGTTCCCCGACGGGAGGCTCTCGAAGGAGGTCTACATTCCATCGACCATAGACCGCCCCTCCCGTTCAAAGTATGTTAAACCTTCGCGGTGCGTTAGCGCTGACCAGCTAACATCGGTGATAGCGACGGGCTAAGTACTCTCCCGCCGATTACATGTCCGAGGTAGCGAAATGACATCCATTCCCGCCAATGTGCTCGAGAAAATGAACGCCCCCGGAACCGTCAAGGTCCTGGCGACCGCCGACAAGTCCGGACAGCCCCACGCCATCGTGTGCGGCTCCATCATCTCCCCCCAGCCCGACAAGATGGTCGTCGGAGAGGTCCTGATGCACAAATCCGCCGCCAACATGGCCGAGAACCCCAAGGCCACGTTCATGATCTCAGCCGGCATGGAGGCCTGGGAGATCGACGTGAAGAACCCCGTCCGCGTGACCGAGGGCCCCATGCTCGACGCCATGAACAAGGAGATGGAGGCCATCCACCTCCACGCCGGAGCACTCTGGATCTTCGACGTCGACGCCGTCTACGACCAGGGCGCCAATCCCAACGCCGGCAAGAAGATCGCCTGAAACCTTTAAGCCCGCCTGTAAAGGCGGGCCCTTTTCAAAATCCAAATATAACGTCAACGCATCGTACCGGCCATGGAAACCTCTGACATCACGGCATGGCTGTACGACAACCTGCCGCAGGTCACGCTCCTCATCGGCGGTCTGCTGGCCGTCGCCATCGCGGTGGCGTACTTCAAGGACAAGGACTCCGGGAAGTACAAGGCCCTGATGGCCCTGGGCGTGGTCTTCGGAGTGGTCATGGCCCTCGAGGCCGCCCTGTACTACGGCGAGTGGAGGCTCATCACCTCGGTCTTCGTAGCCGTCGCGGCGTTCACCCTCATCATCCGTCCGTTCCGCGAGATCCACTTCGCGGTCATCATAGGCCTGTTCATAATGGTCCTGGTCTACATCTGGCTCGGAGGGCTCACCGAGGTGTCCGGCGTGGACATCAGCTTCCTGGCCGACAACCCCGTGAGGATAGTCGTCGCCTTCGTCATCGGAGGCCTGGCGTACGCCGTCCTGAACTTCGGGGAGGCCCTCGTCAAGCTCTTCGGCAAGATCCTCAACTGGTGGCCCCTGCTGTTCGTGCTGGGCTGCCTCTGCATCGTGGAGGCCGCTTTCATGTTCATGGGACTGGGTTCCATAGCCGACTACATCAGCACTGGCTCCTGAATCTGGGTGTCGGATAACCTTTAAATGGTAGTAGCAGATGGGGGAAGAAGTGGGCTCGTGGCTTAGCCAGGATATAGCGCTGGCCTTCTAAGCCAGACGCCCCGGGTTCGAATCCCGGCGGGCCCGCCAAGGATGCAACGCCCGTAAGGGATAACAATCCAAGGAAGGAACGATCATGAAGAGAAGCTCGCGCGCCTGGAAGAAACGCGGCAACCAGCGTTGGAAGTGGCGCAAGAAGAAGATGAGGAGAAGAAAGAGAGCAGCGAAGATGCGCAAGAAGTGATTGCTGCTCGCATTCACGCTCAAACGGGGGTATAGGCTAACCTGGCAGACTGGTGGGCTCCAGTTATTGAGAGTGATTGAAAATGGGTTTGCTGACAGTTGATGACTAACTGGAGCGATGACTCATTGATTCAACCGGGGTCGCTCCCCGGTAGTGGAAACCCGCTGACGAGGGTTCAAATCCCTCTGCCCCCACCTTGCGCACTTCACTGACCTCCCGGCACCGTCCCGGTGCCGAGCAAACTTTTCCCCAAACACTCTTACCTTTCTCACAATCTTCCGGAGCAGGCGGAGCTGTCGCTGTCCGGATCCCATGTTTTCGAAGTGTTGCAGAAGGGGGTAAGGGGTTTTGCGAGGCCCCGGGGCCTCAGTTCTTGAAGCTGTGGATCGGAGCGGGTATCCTTCCGCCCCTGTTCACGAAGTCGGCGCACCCGTACCTGTTGACGGGCATGATGCCGGCGTCTCCGAGAAGACCGCCGAACTGGACCGTGTCGCCGACGCCCTTGCCGATGACCGGGATTATCCTCACGGCGGTGGTCTTCTGGTTGATCATCCCGATGGCCATCTCGTCCGCGATGATCCCCGCGATGGTCGTCGCCGGAACGTCCCCGGGGATGGCGATCATGTCGAGTCCCACGGAGCAGACGCAGGTCATGGCCTCGAGCTTCTCCAGGGAGAGCGCGCCGATGGCGGCGGCTTCGGCCATGGAGCTGTCCTCGGTCACGGGGATGAAAGCGCCGCTGAGCCCCCCGACGTAGGAGGAAGCCATGACGCCTCCCTTCTTGACCTGGTCGTTGAGGATCGCCAGCGCCGCGGTCGTCCCGGGCGCTCCGGCGTACTCCATGCCCATCTCGTGGATGATGTCCGCGATGCTGTCCCCGACGGCGGGCGTCGGGGCGAGCGACAGGTCCACGATGCCGAAGGGCACGTCGAGCCTCCTGGACGCCTCCTTGGCGAACAGCTGGCCCACCCTGGTGACCTTGAACGCTGTTTTCTTTATGGTCTCGCACAGGACCTCGAAGCTCTCGCCGCGGACCTTGGTCAGGGCCTCCCTGACGACTCCGGGCCCGCTGACGCCGACGTTGATCACGCAGTCGCTCTCGGTGACCCCGTGGAACGCGCCGGCCATGAACGGGTTGTCGTCGGGCGGGTTGCAGAACACCACGAGCTTGGCGCATCCGATGGAGTCGCGGTCCTTCGTGGCCTCGGCCGCCTTGACGACGATGTCGCCCATGAGCCTCACGGCGTCCATGTTGATGCCGGTCTTCGTCGATCCGAGGCTGATGGACGAGCACACGCAGTCGGTGCATGCCAGCGCCTCGGGGATGGACTCGATGAGGAGCCTGTCCGCGTTGGTCATGCCCTTCTGCACGAGCGCGGAGTACCCTCCGATGAAGTTGACGCCGATCTCCTTGCCGGCCTGGTCCAGGGTCTTGGCGATCCTGACGAAGTCGCCGGGTATCTTGCACGCTGCGCCGCCCACCAGGGCGATGGGCGTGACGGAGACCCTCTTGTTGATCACGGGGACGCCGTACTCGGTGCCCAGCTCGTCGCCGACCTCCACCAGCCTCCCGGCCATGCGGACGATCTTGGCGTGTATCTTCTCGCACAGGGCGTCGAGATCCGGGTCGATGCAGTCCAGCAGGCTGATGCCCATGGTGATGGTCCTGACGTCCAGGTTCTCGTGGGAGACCATCTCGTAGGTCTCGAAGACCTCTCTCAGCTCCACCATGGTCTCAGATCCTGTGCATCATCTCGAAGATCTCCTCGTGCGTGGCCTTGATGACGCAGCCGACCTTCTCGCCCACGCCCTCGAGGCCCCTGTTGAGCTCGTCGAAGCTCCCGGCGTAGCCGGTGGTGTCGACGATCAGGATCATGTTGATGTAATCCTGGACGGTGGTCTGCTTGATGTCGAGGATGTTGATGTTGTTCTCGGCGAAGAAGTTGCAAACGGTCGCGATGATCCCCACGTGGTCCTTCCCGACGAGGGTGACTATTGTCCTGCTCATTTTCATGCCTCCCGCCCCGTCTTCATCAGGGCGTACTCTAAAGAATCGACGAGCGCGATGAGACTCGCCTCTATCACGTTTTCGGAAACGCCGACCGTGGTCCAGCTGCTCGCCCCGTCGGTGGAGCGTATCAGCACCCTGACGCGGGCGGCGGTGGCGGACTTCTCGTCCAGCACGCGGACCTTGTAGTCGGTGAGCCTTATCCTGCGGAGGTCCGGGAAGAAGCTCTCCAGGGCCTTCCTCAGGGCGTTGTCCAGCGCGTTGACCGGACCGTTGCCGTCGGACGCGGTGTGCTCCATGTCCCCGGCGCTGCTCCGGACCTTGACGCTGGCCTCGGAGTCCATGCCGCCCTCGCGGCTGTCGATGAATATCCTGAAGCCCTCGACGGAGAATCTCTCCTCGATGTCCCCGCGGAGCCTCCTGACCAGGAGCTCGAAGCTGGCGTCCGCCCCCTCGAACTCGTAGCCCTCGGACTCCATGTCCTTGATCATCCTGGTGATCTCCGGGCTGTCCTCGCCGGCGGTGAGGCCCATCTCCCTGAGCTTCTCGGAGATGCTGGCCTTGCCGGCCATGTCGGACACCAGGACGCGCCTGGAGTTGCCCACCTCCGCGGGATCGAGGTGCTCGTAGGTGCGCGGGTCCTTGACCAGCGCGGACACGTGCATCCCGCCCTTGTGGGCGAACGCGCGCTCCCCGACGTAGGGCATGCCTGCGGAGGGCATCATGTTGGCCACCTCCCCGACGAAGCGGGAGAGGCCGGTGATGCTCCGGAGGTCCACGGCGCCCAGGTCGGCGCCGCATTTGAGGGCGAGGTTGGGAAGCACGGCGCAGAGGTTGGCGTTGCCGCACCTCTCGCCCATGCCGTTCACGGTCCCCTGGACCATGGTGCATCCCGCCTCGACGGCCGCGAGCGAGCATGCCGTCGCCAGGTCGGAGTCGTTGTGGCAGTGGATGCCGACCGGGACGCCCACGGCGGAAACGGCCGCGGCGCACGCCTCGGATATGAAAGCGGGGAGCGAGCCCCCGTTGGTGTCGCAGAGGACCACCCACTCGGCCCCTCCGCGCTCCGCCGCCTTCAGCACGGATATCGCGTACCCGGGGTCGGAGCGGTAGCCGTCGAAGAAGTGCTCCGCGTCGAACATCACCCGCTTCCCCCTCGAGACGAGGAAGGCGACGCTGTCCTCGACCATGGCGAGGTTGTCCTCCTTCGATATCCCGAGGGCGCAGGTGACCTGGAAGTCCCACGACTTCCCGAAGATGCAGCACCACTTGGCGGGGCAGTCCGCCAGGCTGCGGAGGTTCGCGTCCTCCTCCGGCCTGACGCCGTGCCTGCGGGTGCTTCCGAACGCGGTCAGCTCCGCGTTGCCCAGGCCGACGGAGGCGGCCCTGGAGAAGAACTCGTCGTCCCGGGGGTTGGACCCGGGCCATCCGCCCTCCACGAAGTCGGCGCCGAAGGAGTCGAGCCTCCTGAGGATGTCGAGCTTGTCCTCGCACGAGAACGATACGCCCTCGCACTGGGCCCCGTCGCGCAGGGTGGTGTCGTAGACGAGTACCCTGGTCATCGCGGCTTCGCCCTCTCATCCATTATCGAGATGAGGTCGCTGAGGATGGCGGAGGCGGTCTCCAGCCTCCCGGCCCCCCTGCCGGTGACCGTGATGGGTCCCGCCAGGTCGCTGAGGATCTGGGCGGTGTTGAGCGTGCCGGACACGCTGAGCGGGTGGCCCTTGGGTATGAGCCTCGGCCCGACCTCGAGCTTCGTCTCGGACACCTCGCCGATGAGCCTGATGACCATGCCGCGTGATGCGGCCAGGGATACGGCGTCCTCGGTGATCGATGTGATGCCGGTGATGCGGACATCGCTGAACGTGACGTCCCTCCCGAAGACGGAGTTGGCGAGGATGGCGACCTTGCAGGCGCTGTCGTACCCCATGATGTCGTTGGTCGGATCGGTCTCCGCGTACCCCATCTGCTGGGCCTCCTTCAGGGCCTGCTCGAAGGGCTGGCCCTTGTCCATCTTGCTGAGGATGTAGTTGCATGTGCCGTTGAAGATGCCGCGGACGGAGGAGATCTTCTCCCCGACCAGGTTCTCGTGGCAGAGGTTGATGATGGGCATCGCCCCTCCGACGGACCCCTCGAACCTGAACTTGCAGCCGTTCTTGCGGGCGAGCGATATGAGCTCCTGGAACTTCAGCGCCAGCGGACCTTTGTTCACCGTGATGACGTCCTTCCCGTTCTCCAGCGCGTGGGTGATGTTCCTCAGGCCGGCGCCCCCGGTCCTGACGTCCGTGGGGCTCACCTCGACGAGGATGTCGTAGTCCGCCCCGGAGAGCACCGCGACGGAGTCCTCGTACTGCGCGTCGCCGACCCTGCCGGTCTCCTGCTTGCGCTTCACGAGTCCGATGGGGTCGAGGCCCTCGGCCTTGTACACGTACGATTTGGAATCCATGGCGCCGACGACGGTGACGGGCTCCCCGTACCTGTCGAGCATGAACTGGCGGCGCATGTCCAGGACTTCGCAGAATCCCTGTCCGACCGTTCCGAACCCGCAGATGAACACCCTCATGTCAGACACCCCTCACGTACGTGTTCCCGGTCTTCCTGCACTCGGTGTCCATGAACTCGTCGAGCTTGTCCAGGTCCTCCACGCTCTTCGTCTTCACCGAGAGCATGCCGGTCCTCTTGGAGTAGTCGCCGGCCTTGGAGGAGTACCTGACGTCGACCGCGTCCAGGTCCGCGATGGTGGAGGCCCTGTTGATGAGCCCCTCGATGTACCTGGCGTCGATGTCGCCGATGAGGAGGTAGTCCATGGTGTAGGTCTGGCACGCCGATCCGATCTTGGAGATGATGACGTCCTTGGACTTCCAGATGCCCTTGAGGCGCTCCAGCTGCTCCTCCTCCACGTCGAAGGTGACGTTGAGGCAGATGCGGTGGTTGACGATCCTCTCGCGGTTGTGGACCACTCCCAGGATGTTACCGTCCACCGCGGATATGGGCTCCAGCGAGCCTACGAGCTGTCCCGGCAGGTCCTTGACATACAGTTCGGCGTTGACTATCATGCGCGCGCCTCGATGCCTGGATGATGGGCATTCCCTATTTAAAATGCGGGAGCGCACGCGCGTGCCTCCTAAGGGGAAGGGTATGCGGTGATAGGTGGGAAGAAGCGCCGAGAGGGAGATTTGAACTCCCGAGGGAAAGTTCCCACGAGCTTTCCAGGCTCGCGCCTTACCGGGCTGGGCCATCTCGGCTTGTGGAGTGGGGGAACTTGTCCCCCCATTAAAAGTTTTGCACGAGCCAATCCACGTCGCGCCTGTAGTCGGTCAGGTGGCGGCGGATCCCGCGCATCCTGGCGAGCTCCTCCGTGTTGACCGTGAACCTGGCGGTGTCCTCGGAGTCCCCTGAGCACTGCACGATCGTGTCGCCCAGCGGGCTCATGGCCCGGGACAGCCCGGCCATCTGGAGCCCCGCCATCGGCCCCACGTTGTTGACGAACGCCAGGTAGGTCACGTTCTCCAGGGCCCTGGCGGGCAGGATCTTGGCGAAGCACGGCGCCGACTGGACGGCCGCGGCGGAGACGCAGAGGTTCACGTCCGCCCGCCTGAGGGAGCATCCGTGGAGGATCTCCGGGAAGTAGATGTCGTAGCAGATGCACATCCCGAACTTCAGGCCGTGGTACGACCCGAGCGCCGGACGGTTCCCGGCCACGAACCCGTCCTCCGCGTATATCCCGAACTTGGCGAGGTGGGTCTTGTCGTAGGCGGTGTCCCCGTCGGGGGACAGGAAGAGCAGGCTGTTCACCGGCCCGCGGTCGGACATGCGTGCCGTCCCGACCGCCACGGCCTTGTCGTACTTCCTGCACAGGTCGGAGATCTTGGTGATCCCGGCGGATATGTCCTCCTCCAGCCCCTCGGGGCTCACGCCGTACCCCGTGAGGAACGACTCGGGGTACACGAGGACGTCCGCATCGTCGGACATTATCCTCCCTGCTATGACCTCCGCGTTGCGGTCCGGGCAGCCCGGCGCGGGGCGGGTCTGGCACAGTGCGATGTCGACGCGCATGTGTGCAGATGTGCATATGTGCACTTAAAGCCTGCACAGGAACACGCTTAAATCCGCGCGCGCGGATGCCCGCGCGCTATGACGGTAAAGATACCCCAGATCACCAACGAGGACGTCGAGGGACTCACTGGATTCATCAGGTCCACCGTGGACGCGATAGGATGCAAGGGGGTCGTCGTGGGGCTCAGCGGGGGCATAGACTCCGCCACCGTCACGAAGCTCTGCGTCGACGCCATCGGGGCCGACAGGGTCCTGAACGTGTTCATGCCCTCCAGGGTCACGCCGGCGGACGACTACAAGTGCACCTCCGAGCTCAGCTCCCTCTGGGGGACCGAGTACAAGGTGGTCGACATCCAGCCCGCCGTGGACGCGCTCGCCGCCGTCCTGCTGTCCGGGAGGGAGACGCCCCTCGAGAGGGGGAACATCTCCGCCAGGTGCAGGATGATCGTCCTG
>JAUNXZ010000183.1 GCA_030539515.1 Thermoplasmata archaeon | reverse complement strand
CGGTTCTTTAGCTTTGAGGGTTGAAACGCGCGAGAGCCGATTTGCGCGACATCCCGACCTACAACCGAACGCGTCGATGGAAGCGGGAGCCCCGGCGGGTGCTCCGCACCCCCGGGCCTCCCGTTGCCATCGGGACAGCCCCACCCGCTCGGTCGAAGCGGATCGACAGGTGCCCGTCGCGGAGGTAGACCATCGCGATGAAGTTGTCCACGTTGCCGTACCCGCGCGCGACCCTCTTGGTCGTCTGGATGAGCGAGTTCATGCCCTCGGCGTAGCCGTTGCTCACCCTGTGGTCGAACCACGCCAGGATCCCCTCCCTCCTGTCCACGATGCTCTTCATCGCACGCCTCATCTCCCTGCTGCCGTGGGCCAGCGTGTCCTCGTACAGCATGTCCAGGACCTTCCCCGCGGTCTCCGCGTCCTGATAGTCGTAGATGCTCGCCAGGACGTTCTTCAGCCTGTAGTTCTCGGACAGCTCCCTGAAGTCCCTGATCGTCCGGTTCAGCTCCCTGGCCTCCTCCTCCGTGAACGCGGACGGGTTCCTCTGGAGCCTCAGCCTGAGTCCCCTGAGTTCCGAGTTCTGCGCCAGCTCCCTCCTGAACACCGCGTCCAGCGCCTCGCCCGCGAGTTTCGAGACGTGGAAGCGGTCGTAGACGATCACGGCGTTCGGGAAGTTGCGCCTGACCCCGGACGGGTACGCCTCGCCGAGGTCGCAGCTGACGACCTCGACCCTCCCCGGGTCTCCTCCGTGGAGCCTCAGCCAGACGGCCAGGTCGTCCATGGTGGTCGAGTCCCTCCCCTCCCGCATGAAGATTATCCTGCCGTCCTGGTCGCAGACCACGGTGATGTACTCGCGGCCCTTCCTCGACGAGGTCTCATCTGCGTAGAACATCGTCACGTGGGACAGGTCCAAGGAATCCAGGGCCTGGTACACCCGGTACCTGACCATGTCCCAAACGGTCCACATGGTCAGCCCGAGGTGCTTGGCCACGGAGCTCACGGGCATGTCCTGGAGGAGCGTGAACGCCTCCCTCTCGGCCATCCTCGAGTACGATACCCTGGGCCTCGCCCAGGGGACCTCCATCTGCGGGTATCCCCCGCAGTTCCCGCATCTCAGCTTCGGGACCTTCGACCTGAGCACCGTCGACATGCCCATTATCCTCGGATGGCTGTGGAACCTGGTCTCGTACTGGTGCACCCTGCACGGGGCCCCGCAGACCGGACAGGGATGCGGGCCCGGCCCTATCGCCAGGTCGACCATGATCTCCCCTCTGACCGGAAGGTCCCTGAAGTCCTCCGTGTCCGGGTAGAACCCCGCGGTCATCATCGTGATCGACCACGGCGGATCGATGCCCAGTATCAGCAGCAGCTGCTCCTCGGAGGCGGATCCGATCGTGGTGAGCCTGCGCTCGCTAGCATTATCTATCCTGGTCCTGTTGGCGGTGATGCGGCACACCTCATCGGCTTGAACACCCTTGGTGATGCCGCACTTCCTCAATACTTCATCTGCAGCCCCGCGTCCGTGGAAAAGCAGGAACGAGGCCACGTTCACGTTCAGTTCGTCCAACAGTCTACAGTTTTCCCTGTACCTCAGCTTTCAACCCTCAAAGCTAGAGAGCG
>JAUNXZ010000182.1 GCA_030539515.1 Thermoplasmata archaeon | reverse complement strand
AAAAGGGTCGCTGGGATGTCAGAATGTATAGGTTTTTGCTCGGAAACTTCTGTTGTATGGTAGTACTTTTTGGGAATTGTATGCAGCCGGTTTCACGATTCGTATGGTCGGCCCTTCCATCCGAACACCTCTGCGCACCCCTGGCACGCGTCCGCTCGAATCCCTATTATATCCGCTCGGCATGCTCGACTCAGAGGATACAAATGGTGGAGTTCCTGCCGTTCGAGGGCCTCAGGCCCAATCTGAAAGCCGGAGAGCACATTGGTGACCGCATCTCGCCGCCCTACGACGTCATCGGCCCGGATTACCTGGCGGAGCTCCAGTCCAAGCCCCACAACATCACGAGGCTCACCCTGAACCCCGACGCCGACAAGAGGTACCACGGGGCCAGGGCGGAGCTGGACTCGTGGATCGCCGACGGCGCCCTCAAGCAGGACACCCCGTCGTTCTACATCTACGAGCAGACCTTCGACGACCACGGCGAGACCCGCATCCGCAGGGGCATCGTGGGGATCCTCAAGACGGAGAAGTACGAGGAGGGCAACGTCATCCCCCATGAGGAGACATTCTCCAAGGTCAAGGCGGACCGCCTGAACCTCCTGAGGGACATGGAGGCCCACCTCGAGTCCATCTTCGGGATCTTCACCGGCCTGACCCCCGAGCTCGTCAGGAGGATCAGGGACAACGAGAAGCTCGTCTGCCGCTACGTGGACTCCGACGGCGTGGAGCACAAGTACTACAGGCTCGCGGACCCGGAGATCACCGCCGCGATCACCGCCGAGCTGAGGGACCAGAAGATGCTCATCGCCGACGGCCACCACAGGTACGAGACCGCGCTGAACTACGCGCTCGAGAACCCGGACGACCCGAAGAAGCAGTACGTCCTGGCCACGCTCGTGCCCTCGCAGGACTCCGGCCTGGTCATCTGGCCGACCCACAGGCTCGTGAAGTCCGGAAACATCTCCGAGAAGAACGCCGTCAAGGGCATCGAGTCCGCGCTGAGGACCGTGGAGGTCTCCAGGGAGGAGCTGGCGGAGAAGCTGCCGGAGCACATGATGGGATTCGTGTTCAAGTCCGGGAAGTGCCTCCTGGCGGACTGCGACGACGCCGGGAACGACCTGCTGAGGCTCGACACCTACGTGGCGCAGCAGAAGGTCCTGTACGGCGTGTTCAAGTCCGACGAGGGCAAGGCGGAGGTCTCCTACGACGCCGAGATCGACGACGTGCTGAAGAAGATGGACGCGAAGGAGTTCGACGTCGCGATCGTGCTCAACGACCCCAGCCTGGACACCATCTGGGACCTGGCGATGAAGGGCAAGCGCATGCCCAAGAAGACCACCTACTTCTTCCCGAAGATCTGGTCCGGCTTCGTCATCTACAGGATGGCGTGAGCCCCCGCAAACCCCAACAATTCTCAACGCCGGCCCTCCGGGGCCGGCCATTATCTCCCCATCGTCTGAATTCCGAGGAGCGTGCCTGCATGGCAGATGCTGCCTGGAAACGGGGATGATAAAGATGGAGCCGCCGATGGGAATCGAACCCACGACCTACGCCTTACCAAGGCGTCGCTATACCCCTTAGCCACGGCGGCAGTGTGTGGACTGCGTATCGGCCCCTGGTT
>JAUNXZ010000062.1 GCA_030539515.1 Thermoplasmata archaeon | reverse complement strand
TCATCGGATCCGCGAGCAGCTTCATGGAGTCCACGCTCTCGCAGATGTTCAAGGAGAAGAAGAGCGACGGGAGCTACCACAGCGGCCCCGCGTACTACGCGCTGAAGGGCCTGGGCAGCAGGAAGGTCGCCAACCTCGCCGCCATCCTGATCGTCATCACGTTCGGGATCGGGTTCGTCGGGGTCCAGGCCGCCAACTCGTCCAACGCGCTGGTCGAGGCGTTCCAGTTCAGCAACAACGACCTGATCTTCGCCGCGCTCATCACCATCGCCGCCGCCGTCATCATCTTCGGCGGCGTCAAGAGGATCGCCAAGTTCTCCGCGAAGGTCGTCCCCGCGATGGCCCTCCTCTGGATCGTGTTCTGCGTCGCCACCATGTGCGTCAACTACGACGGCGTGGTCAACGGCATCTGCATGATCTTCACCTACGCCTTCGACATGGAGTCCGTCGCCGGCGGTCTCTTCGGAGCCATCATCATGCAGGGCCTCAAGAGGGGAGTCTTCTCCAACGAGGCCGGTCTGGGTTCCATCGCCAACATCGCCGGGACCGCGGACGTCAAGCACCCGATCAAGCAGGGCATGATCCAGTCCTTCGGGACCCTGGTCGACACCCTGATCGTGTGCTCGTTCACCGCCTTCGTCATCCTGTCGTTCTTCCCGGACTACGCGTCCATCGCGGCCACCGGGCTCACCAAGTCCCCTCTGGTCCAGTTCGTCCTGAACGAGTCCTGGGGCGGAGACTACGCCGGCATGATCATGTCCCTCTTCCTGCTGATCTTCGCGTTCACCAGCCTGATCGGGTACTACACCATGTCCGAGTCCAACGTCAGGTTCATCTCCGACAGGCCCTCCACCGTCTTCGCGGTCAGGGTCCTGGTCTGCGTCGTCGCCTTCGTGTCCTGCCTGGCGGGAACCGAGCTCATGGAGCTCATATGCGACACCTTCATGGCGTTCATGGGCTGCGTGAACATGATCCTGGTCTTCCTGCTCAGCAAGCTCGTCTACCGGGCCTACGACGACTACCGGAAGCAGCTCGCCGACGGCGTGGAGGATCCGGAGTTCCATCGGGACTGCATCGACGACCCCAGAACCGCCGGCATGACCGAATGGGAGTGACGCTCCATCGAAACCGCTTACCGCCCCCTCGAGGGCGGGAAACGCCTTACCCCTAACCTTTCTGGACAAAAATTAAAGCCGACTCGCCATACTCCACCCCGTGACGAGTCTCAGGCAAACGGCTGTCGAGACCCTCGGCTCCTACTGCGAGTACGTGTGGGTCGTCGCGTTGATTTTCCTAGCGGGCATCGGCACGTATTTTCTGATCCGTCTCAAGGGGATGAACATCCTCAGGATCCGCGAGTCCATCGACCTGTCCAAGGAGCATGTCCTCGCCGGCCGCGGGATGGAGACCCTGTCCGCGTTCGAGACGTTCTGCCTCACGCTGGGAACGCGCGTCGGCGTCGGGAACATCGCCGGGATGGCCGCCGCCATCGTCTCCGGCGGGCCCGGGGCGGTCTTCTGGATCTGGGTGTTCGGCGTCATCGGCTCCGCCAACAGCTTCATGGAGTCGACCCTGGCGCAGATATTCAAGGAGAGGAAGAAGGACGGCGGATACTACAGCGGCCCGGCGTACTACGTCCTCAAGGGGCTGAAGAAGAGGGGCTTCGCCATCGGCATCGCCGTCCTCATCATCGTCCTCGAGATAGGGTTCATGGGCTACCAGTCCTCCACGGCGGTCAGCGCCCTCTCCAACGCCTTCGAGTTCGAGAACAACGACATCGTCTTCGCCGTCCTGGTCTCCCTCATCGTGGCGCCCATCGTCCTCGGCGGCATGAAGGGCATCGCGAAGTTCATGTCCAGGGTCGTCCCGCTCATGGCGGTCCTCTGGATCGTGGTGTGCGGCATCGTGGTCCTGGAGAACATCGAGAACGTCGGGAACGTCATCAACATGGTCTTCTCGTACGCGTTCAGCCTCCAGGCCGTCGGAGGCGGCATCGCGGGATCCGCGATCATCCACGCCCTCAACAGGGGGATATTCGCCAGCGAGGCGGGGCTCGGCACGGTCGCCAGCATCGCCGGGACCGCCGACGTCAGCCACCCCGTCAAGCAGGGCATGGTCCAGTCCATGGCGACCCTCATCGACAGCCTGGTGATCTGCACCGCCACGGCGGTCACGATCCTGGCCTTCTTCCCCGACTACGCCTCCATCGCCGCCACCGGCCTGACCGAGTCCCGCCTCGTGGAGTACGTCATGGAGGAGATGTTCGGCGAGGGGCTGGGAGGCGCGATCGTCTCCGCGTTCCTGTTCCTCTTCGCGTTCACCACCATCATCGGCAACTACTCGATGGCGGAGTCCAACATGAGGTTCCTGCGCGACGACCCCAGGTACGTGAAGGCGCTGCGCATCGCCACGTGCATCCTGGTGTTCACCACCGCCCTCGTGGGAGTGGCGCTGATGAACGAGATCAGCGGCATAGTGAGGGCGTTCATGGGCATCATCAACATCGTCGTGGTGCTGCTGCTCAGCCGCTACGTCTTCCAGGCCTACAACGACTGGCGGAGGCAGAGGCTCAGGGGCGTCAAGAACCCGGTGTTCCACCGGAGCGCCCTTTCGGACCCCGAAGGGGTCTCGGAATGGGAGTGAGCTCAGAGCAGCGCGATGTTCTCCGAGAGCACCGCGTCGTCGTGGCCCTTGTGGCCGAGGATGCCCTCGATCTCCGCGCTGCGCTTGCCGGCGATCCTCGCCAGGTCCGACGAGTCGTAGCCGACGATGCCCTTGGCTATGGACTCGGAGCCGCAGACTATCTCCACGACGTCACCGGCGTCGAACCTGCCGCGGACCTCCCTGATCCCCACGGGGAGGAGCGACCTGTGGTCCAGCACCGCGCGCCCGGCGCCCTCGTCGACCACGAGCGTTCCCGAGGGGTGCGCGGACTTTATCCAGCGCCTCTTCTTCGATATCCCGGGGCTGGTGAGGAACACCGTGCCGATGTCCTCTCCCGTCGCCGCCTTGTAGACGACATCGTCGGCGGAGCTCAGCGCGATGACCATCAGGCATCCCGCGTCGCGGCAGATCTCGGCGGCGTCGAGCTTGGTCTTCATCCCGCCGGTGCCCACTCCGGACACCGACTTCCCGGCCATGTGGCGGATGGAGTCGATGTCGTCCACCTCGGGGACGAGCTTCGCGTCCGGATGGGACGTGGGGTCGGCGTCGTAGAGTCCCGCTACGTCGGAGAGTATGATGAGGAGGTCCGCGTCGGTCCTGCTCGCCACGATGGCGGACAGCGTGTCGTTGTCCCCGAACCTGATCTCGTAGTCGCTGATGGCGTCGTTCTCGTTGAAGATCGGGACCACGCCGTTCTCCAGCAGGGACTCGATGGTGTTGTTCAGGCTGACCGCCTGATCGCGCACGGAGTAGTCGTCCATGGTCAGCAGGACCTGGCCGACGATCATCCCGTGGCGGCTGAAGCAGTCGCCCCACTCCTTCATCAGGATGCCCTGGCCGACGGACGCCGCCGCCTGCCTTATGGGGATCTCCTTGGGCTTCGGGGTGACCTTCATGGCCTTCAGACCGATGGCGATTGCCCCGGAAGAGACCACGAGGACCTCCTTGCCCTCGGCCCTCAGCCTGCCGACCTGCTCGGCGACGGAGTCCATGAAGTCCCTCGAGATGGACTTCGGGCGCACGATCGACGAGGAGCCGATCTTCACGACCACGCGGGTCGCGTCCTTCAGCGCGGTCCTCCTGTCCATCGCTCTCCCCCGAAAGGATACTTCGACGACGAGGGCGTGTGGAGGAAAGGCTTCGCCTCCGGGCCCACGTAGTCCTTCACGACCTGGCCGTTCCCGACCAGGACGTACTTGTAGATCATCAGGCCCTCCATGCCGACCGGGCCGCGGGCGTGTATCTTGTTGGTGCTGATCCCGACCTCCGCGCCCTTCCCGTAGCGGAAGCCGTCGGCGAAGCGGGTGGACGCGTTGACGAACACGTCCGCGGAGTCGACGCCTGCGACGAACCTCGCCGCGCGGGACATGTCCCCCGTCACGATGGCGTCGGTGTGGTGGGATCCGTGGGTGTTGATGAACGATACGGCCTCCTCCGGCGAGTCGACCACGTGCACGGAGATGATCAGGTCCCCGTACTCCGTGTCCCAGTCCTCGTCCGTCGCCTCGGCGCAGTCGACGACTGCGCGGGTGCGGGCGTCGCCGCGGACCTCCACGCCCTTGGACGCCAGGTCGGCGACCATCTGCGGGAGGAAGGACTCCGCGATCGACGAGTCGACGAGCAGGGTCTCCGCCGCGTTGCACACGGCGGGGTACTGCGTCTTCGAATCCAGGACGACGGAGCGCGCCATGCCGAAATCGGCGGAGCCGTCCACGTACACGTGGCAGATGCCGGCCGCATGGCCGAGCACCGGGATCTTGGTGTGCCCCTGGATGTACCTGACGAACTCGTTGGACCCCCTCGGGATGAGCAGGTCGATGTAGTCGTGCAGGCCCAGGATGGCGTTGATGTCGTCCCTGGACTCCATGAGCACGAACGCGTCGGCGGGGATGCCCTCGGACGCGGCGGCGTCCCTCAGGATGCCGAACAGGGCCCTGATGGACTCCACGGCCTCGCGGCCGCCCTTGAACGCGACCCCGTTGCCCGATTTGAGGCAGAGAGACATGATCTGGGGAACCACGTCTGGGCGCGACTCGAATATCACGCCGAGCATCCCGATGGGGCAGCGGATCTGGTACAGGGTGAGCCCCTCGTCCAGGTCCAGGGCGGACATCTCCTCGCCGACCGGGTCGGCCAGGCGGATGACGTCGCGGATGCCGGCTATCATCCCGTCGATCTTGGAGTCGTCGACTGCCAGCCTCTTGTACATGGACTTCGAGATCTCCCCGGACTCGACCAGCCTCGCGCCGTTCTCCATGTCGGCGGCGTTGGCCGCCAGGATCTCGGACCTGCGGGCGTCCAGCGCCCTGGCCATCGCCTCCAGCGCCGCATCCTTGCGTGCGGTCGGGACCGAGGAGAGTGCGATCGAGGCGGTCTTGGCCGCCTTGATCTGCGGGATGATGTCTGTCATGATGCACGTGCATGCGCGCGTGCGATAAAAACAATTCAGCCCGAGCCTCTGCGGAGCCCATTGAAAAAACGCTTTTATATCGCGAGTCAGTGGGGATGGACAAGCCGAGGTAGCCAAGCCCGGTATGGCGGCGGTCTCGAAAACCGCTGGAGTAATCCTCGGGAGTTCGAATCTCTCCCTCGGCGCCATCCCACCTTCTGTTCACGCGAGTTTCGAGTACTCCTCGTCGGTCACCGGCTCGCACCATTCGCTCGTCGAACCCTCGCAGGGAACCGCCAGCGCGATGTGGGAGAACCAGCTGTCCTTCGCCGCCCCGTGCCAGTGCTTCACGCCGGGCATGATGCTCACGGTGTCCCCGGGATGCAGCTCCCTGGGTTCGCAGCCCCATTCCTGGTAGTACCCGCGGCCTGCCACGCAGATGAGGATCTGACCGCCGCCGCGGTGGATGTGCCAGTTGTTCCTGCAGCCTGGCTCGAAAGTCACGTTGACGACGCCCATCTGGTCCGTGGACAGGGGCGCCAGGTAGCTCCTGCCGATGAAGTACTGCGCGTACGCCTCGTTCTCCTGCCCGACCGGGAACGGGCTGTCCCTCTCGAGATCCTCCCTCGTGTACATGCCTATCGAATCCTGCAACTCCGCGTTGCCGGAACGGGATATAAGTGACATGGTATTACTAATTTACCGGGACCCGGGCGTGTATATATATACGAACAGGCGGATGCGCGGGCATGGACGACAGCGTGAAGATCGGTGCTGGCATCGCCGCATCGGTGGTGATCATATTCTCGGGGATAGCCCTCCTCGCCACCGGGATCATAGGAACGACCGCGTTCCTCGTGCTCATCGCGGTCGCCGTTGTCGCCTGCCTCGCCCCGTTCGCCCTCCTGAAGGGCGAGTGGGTGAGACTGGGGGATGACCGCATCGTCATTTCCGCGCCCATGGCGAAGCTGGAGATCCCGTTCTCGGACATCACGTCCGTGTCGTGCGAGAGGGACTTCGAGTTCGGCCTCAGAGCCTGGGGCTACGGCGGCATACGCCGCGGCTCCGGCGACTTCGTGAACAAATCCCTGGGCGACTACACGCTAGCGGGGGACTCCGGGATACCCGTGATGATCGTCGTCAGCTATATGCAGGGTGGGAAGGCCCGCAGGGCCGCGTTCAACCAGAAGGACGAGACGACTACCGTTGCGCTCTACGAATCCATCAGGAACGGCTCAGGGGCGGAATCGAAACCCGTCGACCCGGAGGAGGCCGCGAAGCGGCTCAGGTCCGGGAAGCTGGCGATAGGAGGAATCGTCGCCGGTTCCCTGGCGGTCACCGCCGTCATAATCGCGGCCGTCATGCTCGTGGGAAGCGTGAGCGCCTCGCTCGGGGACGACTCCCTGAGCATAGACGCCACGATGATGCACGAGACCGTGGACTACTCCGACATCGTCTCCGTCGAGCTGCGGGACGGCGTGTCCTACGGCGGCAGGGTCATGGGGCTGTCGAACGGCATCGTGAGCACCGGCGACTTCAGGAACTCCGAGTTCGGCGACTACCGGCTCGCCGTGTACAAGTCCGTATCCTCGTGCATCGTCGTGCACACGACGGACAGGGTGATCGTGTTCAACCTCGACAACGATGAGAAGACGACGTCGTTCTTCGCGGAGCTGCAGCAAAGGCTGCCATCATATCGATGACAACGGCAGTGCCCACACACCCTCCGATATGGGATAGGGCGTCTCCGTCAGACACACGATGCACGACGGACCGCGCACGTACTCGGAATTGTCCAGTCTCGAGAATGCCTTCACATCCCCCGAGTCGTAACGGACCCCGGACTTGCACTCCACCAGATGGATCATCCCGTTCCTCTGTATGATGAGATCCACCTCGTTGCCGTTCGAGTCACGGAAATAGTAGAAAGCCGCGGGCGTGGACGTGTTGCCGTACGATTTTATGATCTCGTTCACGATGAACGTCTCCATGATGGGGCCCCTCAGGTAGCTGGCCTTCAGGGAGTCCGCATCCAGGCATCTGCACAGATGGCAGGCGAGGCCCGTGTCGCAGAAGTAGATCTTCGGCCTCTTCGCCAGCCTCTTGATGTTGGAGCGCTCGACGTACGGCCTTATGAGGCGTATGATCCCTCCCGTCACCAGTATGCTCGTCCACCTCTGGACCGTCTTGACGTCCACCCCGACCAGGTTGGACACGTGGTCGTACACCAGCTCCTGACCCGTGTACGAGGCCATGGTCTCCATGAAATCCAGGAACAGGTTCTTGTCCCTCAGGTCTACCATCTCGGCCACGTCCCTGTCGATGTATGTACTCACGTAATTGGAGTAGAACATGTTGTGCGGAAGCCCCGGGCTCTCGTAGAGCGCGGGATACAGCCCGCGCACCGCCATGCGGTACAGGTCCTCCTGCGAGAGGCCCGTGTCGCGGCAGCGCCTCATCGACTCCTCCGGATCCGCCGTGAAGGGCGCATCCCCGCGTTCCATCGTCTCGCTCAGGCTCAGGGGGGACATCTCGATGACCGAGATCCTTCCGGCCATGGACTCTGTCACACCCTTCATGAGGTTGAACGCCTGGCTCCCGGTCAGGATGTACATCCCCTTGTTGTCCCCGGACTCCGCTTTCCTGCGGTCCACGGCCGCTTCCAGATGATCGAAGAGGTTGGGCGCATGCTGCACCTCGTCGATGATCAGCGGCTTGGTGAAGCTGCGGAGGAAGAAGTCTGGATCCCTCTGCGCCAGGGCCCTCATCGACGCATCCGTAAGCGAGACGTAGTCGAATCCGTACTTCTCGGCGATATGCAGGCACAGGGTCGTCTTCCCCACCTGCCTGGCGCCCGTCACAAGCGTCACCGGGTAGTAGGTGATGCTGCTCTCTATGACGCTCTGGATCGTGCGCGGGATCATGGAAATAGATTGGCGGTTGCATATATGAATTTTTGGAGTTTAATTCCAAATTTTTCCTATATTTTAACATTTGTGCTGTCAACGACATGACTGGCACATCAGGAGGCGTTGAATCCATGGTGTGTTTGAGCGACAGGACATCATGTTGTGGATGGGCCCTGCCGCAGGCATGCCGTCGGATACCCGCGATTCCGTGCGGACAACATTTATCGGCCTTCACGACGCTCCGCACCCGATGGAACCCAAGATGCTGAAGAACCAGCTGACCCGCGAGCAGTGCCTCGCGCTCCTCGACTCCGCCGGCACCGGAGTCCTCTGCCTGAACGGGACCGACGGATGGCCCTACGCCGTGCCGGTCAACTTCGTCCGCGTGGGCGACGCCGTCTACTACCACGGCAGGAAGACCGGCGAGAGGGTGACCTGCATGGAGGCCGACGGCCGCTGCAGGCTGGTCGCGTTCAGCGAGGGGGGCTACGAGGACTACGGCCCGGACGCCTGCGACACCACCACCGCGTTCGAGTCGGTGATCGTCAAGGGGACCGTCTCCGCGGTGGAGGACGAGAATGAGAAGGCCGAGGCGCTGAGGGCGCTGACCGACAAGCTGGTCCCGTCCAAGAAGGACTCGGCGCTCGCCATGGACAGGGTCCCCCGCACAGGGGTGTTCAGGATCACCATGGACGAGGTCACCGGGAAGCACCACGAGCCCCGTCCGGACAGCAGGATGCACTCCCCGCGAGAGGGTCTGGCCTTCGCGGCCCAGGTGGCCGCGGACTTCGCCGAGGTGCCGATAAAGTGCGCCCACGTCCTGCTGGACTTCCTGCGATGAGAATGATATGAATGCCGGGGGTCCTGAGACCCCCGGCGGTTTGTTTGACTGTTTATCGGGATCGGAGGTTGTCCTTCAGGTCCTTGAGGTCGTCCATCTTCTCCTCGATCTTCCTGCGCATCCCGCTCTTCCTGCTCTTGGGGCGGGACCCGGCGCTGGCGTCGAGCTTGGTGAGGAGGTCCTTCTCCTCGGCGGAGACCTTCTTGGGGATGTCCACGGCCACGCGGACCATGAGGTCCCCTCTGGACGAGGAGTTCATCTTCGGAACGCCCTTGCCGGGGATGCGGAGCACGGTGCCCACGTCGGTGCCGGCCGGGATGCGGAGCATGACGGTCTCGCCCTCCAGGGTCTTGACCTTCTCCTCGCCGCCGAGGACGAGCTTGGGATACGAGACGGTGACGCCGGTCCACAGGTTCGCGCCGTCGCGGTCGAAGGTCCTGTCCTGCTTCACGTGGATGACCACGAACAGGTCCCCGGCGGGCCCGCCGTTGAACCCGGCGTTGCCCTCGCCCGTGACCCTCAGCCTCATGCCCTCCTCGATCCCCTTGGGGATGTTGAGGGAGATCTTCGCGTCCTTGTTGACGCGGCCGGAGCCGCGGCAGTTCGGGCAGCGCTCGTCGTAGGTGGTCCCGCGCCCGCGACAGTCGGGGCAGTCCGAGACGGACACCATGTTGCCGAAGGGGCTCCTGGTGACCCTCTGGACCTGTCCCTGCCCGCCGCACGTCCTGCAGGTTGCGACCTTGCCGCCCTTGCCGCCCGTCCCGTTGCAGGCGTCGCAGGAGACGGAGCGGGGGACGTCGAGGTTGACCTTCTTCCCGTTCAGCACGTCGTCCAGGGTGATCTCCAGGTCGTAGCGCAGGGACTCGCCCTGCTGCGCCGACGTCCTGGAGCGGCCCCTTCCGCGGCCGAACATGCTCCCGAAGATGTCGCCGAAGATGTCCGAGATGTCGTCCGCCCTGGTGAAGTCGTCCCACGTGAACCCGTCCTGGCCGAAGGAGTTCTTGACCCCCTCGTGCCCGTACTGGTCGTAGAGCTT
>JAUNXZ010000181.1 GCA_030539515.1 Thermoplasmata archaeon | reverse complement strand
GGGATGTAGACGATGAGAAGAATCAGCAGTACGAGATACGCGGTGCTCATCTTAGGTCCCCCAGCCGTGTGATGCCATCATTCTATAAAACAGGGTAAGGGCGCGCGCACCGGGTTGACACGGTGGCCGGACAGAACTGCCCGCCCGCCTGGTCGGATGCTCTAAGGATCCTCGACCAGCGCTTCGCCTACTACACATAAATACATCTAATGATTGGACGATTCATCCAATTGTTGGATGCATCTGTGGTGTTACAATGAACAGCAAGATCACAGCTGTCGCGGTCGTCGCGGTTCTGGCGGTCGCGGCCATAGGCGGATATCTTATCCTGAACAACCACGGCGGTGAGAGCCAGAAGGGCGGGTTCTACAGCTGGGACCCCACGGTCGTCACCGTGAACGGGGACTACTCGAACTGCACCCCCGCATTCATGACCATCGCCGAGACCGTGTTCGAGGCGACGTACGGGGAGGTCCCCTCCTACGAGGGGATAAGCCTCTCCGACATCCCCGAGGAGTACCTCTACGAGTACACCCCGTACGTGACCGAGAACGCGGACGGCACCCTGACCGTGCTGACCTACGACAACAACAGCGTCGGCACTTCCGAGGCGTACGCCGAGAAGACGATCTCCTTCACACCCACGAAGGTCATCTGCTACACCGACGCGTACATCGACACCATCTACATGATCCTCTGCGACTACTACGGCGAGGAGGCCCACTCCGGGGACAGCGAGCAGGCCGAGGCGACGCTCTGGGAGCTCATCCCGGCCATGACGTCCAGCGTCAAGAGCGGCCTCGAGAGCAAGTACGGCCTCACCGTCCCCTCGTCCGTCACCATCCTGGGGACCGGCCAGGAGGACCTGGTGGACTACTGCGCCAGCCTCCCGTCCGACGAGAGGGTCATCGTCTTCATGTCCGAGTACAACATCAGGTCGACGAACTCCTCGTCGTGGTGGACCACCAACAGCACCATCGAGTTCAACACGAACGGGAACGTCCGGTTCATCTACACCCTGTCCAACTCCCCCGCGATGGTCCTCTCGACCATCGAGATGGTCGGGAAGGTCATCGGGTTCGACAACACGGACTCCATGATGACCTCCATCCTCGCCGAGATCTACGTGATGCAGAAGGCCATCGACGACAGCGGGAAGACGTACACCTTCTACGCCGAGACCGCCAGCGGGAACAGCGTCGGGTCCAACACCCTGATGGGCGGGATCTTCGCCAGCATCCTGAAGATGGACAACGTCTTCGACGGCAGCCTCATGGGCAGCAAGATGAGCGACGAGGACATCGTCATGGCCCAGCCCCAGGTCATAGGCTTCTACTCCAGCGACACCAGGTCGATGGACGAGAAGATGAGGGCCGCCTGAGGCGATGCGCATGGACGGGGAGTCCGCCGTGAGGATCGCCAAGGACCGCGACCGGTCCCGCCGCCGGCGGGCTGCGGTCACAGCGGCGGTGCTCCTCGTCATGGTGGTGGTCGGCTACTTCGTGTGCATCTCGTTCGGATCCGTCAGGGTCCCCCTGGAGGAGGTCTGGAACGCCCTCACCGGCAACGCGAGGTGGGGGTACGACACCATCGTGAACAACATGCGCGCCCCGAGGGTCATGGGGGCGGCCATAGCCGGGGCCGCCCTCTCCATCGGCGGGATGGCCATGCAGGCCCTCTTCAAGAACCCCATGGCGTC
>JAUNXZ010000061.1 GCA_030539515.1 Thermoplasmata archaeon | reverse complement strand
ACCCCATTGTGTCAACGGCGTTAAAGCCTATCGGTCGGAGCGCCGCCGGCGACCTGTTAATATGTGGCCAGGATATTCACCGGGCATGAGGTTCGCGCCTTCGGAGTACTTGTCCGACGTCAGGAAATCGGTGCCTCTCGTGCACCACATCACCAACTACGTGACGGTGAACGACTGCGCCAACGTATGCATCTGCGCCGGGGGCTCCCCGGTGATGACCGACGCCATCGAGGACATCGACGACATGCTCTCGCTGGCCTCGGCCACCGTGCTGAACATCGGCACCCTGAACGGGCGCACCGTGGACTCCATGCTGGCCGCCGCCGACGCGGCCGCGGCGTACGGGATCCCCGTGGTGCTCGACCCGGTCGGCGCTGGGGCCACGCCCTACCGCACGTCTGTGGCGGAGGCGCTGATGGAGCTCGGGCCCTCGGTGGTCAAGGGCAACGCCGGCGAGATCGGCGTGCTGTCCGGGCTGGGAGGGGACGTCAAAGGCGTCGACTCCCACGGCGCGGGCGACGCGGCGGAGTCCGCCAGGTCCCTCGCCGGGAGGCTCGGCTGCATCGTCGCGGCGACCGGCGAGGCCGACTACGTCTCCGACGGCGAGGTCACGCTCAGGCTGTCCAACGGGTGCCCCCTGCTCGGGGCGGTCTCCGGGACCGGGTGCATGCTGTCCTCCGTGGTCGGCTGCTACGCCGGCGCCTCCGGCGCGACGGTTGAGTCCGTTGCATCCGCGATATGCGCGTTCAACGTGGCCGCCGAGCTCGCCTCGGAGCGCTGCTCGGGGCCGGGGACGTTCAAGCCCGCCCTCCTGGACGCGCTGCACTCGCTGGACGGGTCCGTGCTCGACTCCAGGGCCAGGTGGGAAGAGGCATGATAGACAGGATCCTCGAGCGGAACAGGGAGTTCGTGGACTCGGGGCAGTACCTGGACTACACGGCCACCAAGTATCCCGTGTTCAAGACGGCGGTCATCTCCTGCATGGACGCCCGCCTGGTCCACATGCTCCCGGCCGCCCTCGGCCTGGAGGACGGGGACATAGTGCTGATAAAGAACGCCGGGGGCAGGCTCACCGACCCCTACGGGGAGACCATGAGGTCGCTGCTCGTGGCGATCTACGAGCTGGGCGTCGAGGACGTGGTGTTCATCGGCCACACGGACTGCGGGGCTCAGAAGATCAGCGCCGCGACGATGATACACGACATGCTGGAGCGCGGGATCCCCGAGGAGAGGATCAGGAAGCTCGAGGCCGAGCAGGACCTGGACGGCTGGCTCGCGGGATTCGAGTCCAACGAGGACTCGGTGCACGCGTCCGCCAGGCTGCTCTCTGAGCACCCGCTCATGCCCGCCGACGTGAGGATCCACGGCTTCGTGATAGACGTGGTGACCGGCGAGCTCGCCAGGGTGCTGCGATCGCAGCATCTTCAGGCCGCTGGTGACCCTGTCGATCTCCGAGCAGGGCGCCGGGCCGATGCCCACGCAGGTGTCGGACCCGGGCTCCACCTGGGTGCGGCCCGCGTCGCATATCATGCAGGTGTAGAGGCCCCTGCTCCTGGCCTCGGCCATGTAGCGGACCATCTCCTCCCTGTTCGAGACCTTCAGGACGACCTTCTTCTGGCCGGACGCCATCCAGGCGTCGAAGGACCTGCGGTCGCGCTTCTCGGCGGCCAGGGCGCACTCGACGGAGGCGTGGCCGACCTGGGCTGCGATCTTGCCCTTGCCCATGTCCAGGTCCGTCCTCACGAGGACGACCACCTTGTACTCCTCCGAGGGTGAGAAGAAAAGCGCCATGGACCCTCGATTGCTATTCGATATTTAACAGATGCTGAGCCCGCAGCCGCTGGGGAGCGTGGATCCGCAGAAGGTGAGCGTCCTCCCGTTGCCGCCGTAGCGGTCGGGCATGACGCCGATGCCCTCGAACCCGGAGGGCATGGAGATCCAGTAGGTCGTGCTCCCGGAGACTATGCGCACGAGCCCGTCCGTGGAGTCCGGCTCCGCGGCCACGGCGACGGCGTACCCGTCGGGGTACTTCACGATGCCGGTGTCGAAGCCGGCCGCCTTCAGGAGGGACGCCGCCAGGACCGCCAGGTCCCCCGAGTCCCCCGCGCCGAGGTACAGCGTCTCCGCGGGCGACGACCAGTGCACGGACACGCCGTGGGTCACGAGGTCGCTCTGCAGCGTGATGCAGGAGCTGACCATCTCCAGGATGCAGGCCGCGTAGTCCGCGGACGAGCGGGACGCGCCCGAGAACGATGCGGAGTAGGCCTGCCATATGCGCTCCTCCAGCGAGTCGGCTACGCCGCCGGAGTCCACCGCCGAGACGGCGGAGGCCAGAGAGTCGTCCGTCGAGTACGAGGACGAGGCGCGGTACTGCGCCAGGGTGACCGTGAAGGACAGGGAGATGTCGGTGCCGGCGTGGGTCCACGCGTAGGTGGTCGTGCTGTCGCCGAGGCACTCCAGCCCGCCGGTGTACTCCACCGCGTCGTCGGACGTGTTGTAGCAGCAGACCGTGACCGACCACAGGCCGATGGACGGCTCCATCCACGTGAGGTTGGCGGTCTCCTTGGTGATCGTCATGGACTCGGCGCTCCGGCAGTCCCTGAGGTCCCACCGGAAGTGGGTGTACCCCGACGCGATGGACTCGGACAGGACGATCACCAGCTGGCCGGACGAGTCCAGCGACGCCGTGAAGGTGCCGTCCCCGAAGCCTCCCGAGAGGACGATGTACGCCCCGGAGGAGAGCACTATCGCGTCGTCCGGGATCTCCTGCGACCCGTCGGTGCCGCTGTTGGGCGCCGGGATCGTGGTGAGGACGACGGCGAGCACCGAGATGGCCGCCACGAGGATCACGGCCGCGGCGGTGCCCTTGCGGACGCCGCGGTCCACGTTCCTGAGGAACCTCCTGCGCCTGCGGACGGAGGAGGTCATGTCGGCCCCGCAGTTGGGGCAGAAGGGGTTCTCCCCCACCTCATGACGGCAGTTCGGGCACTTCATGGATGGGGGAATGTGTTTGTCACTGCACGCCCACGTGGACGTACGAGATCGAGACGTCCTGGTAGACGGAGATCGAGAAGATCCTGTTGTTGTTGGTCAGGGACACGGTCTTGTCGTCCTCGCCTGTCTGCGAGACGATCAGGCTGACCGGCCCGTCGGTGCTCACGAACACCATGCTGATGACCTGGGCCTTGGCGACCCTGAGCTCGCCGGCGACGTAGTAGCCGTCCACCTCGAAGGCCGCGTTGCCGAGGTCCACGGTCGCGTAGTCCTCGGGGAGCGCGGCGGCCTCGGCGGAGGCGCCGACCGCCTTCGTCACGACGTGGTCGAGGTAGTAGGACCCGCCCTCCGGGAGGGAGACGTACTCCCCGTCGTCGGCGTCGAGCACGATCCACGCGTCCGCCGTGACCCACAGGCCGCCGGCGATGGCGGAGTACTCGGCCGCGGTGTAGTAGCCGTCGAAGCCGTAGGCGTACTCGGAGGTGACCTCCGCGCCGAAGTCGTAGACCTGCACGGAGAGGCCGTCGAAGGACTCGTCTATCAGCACCAGCTCGGTGATCGTGACGTCCTGGGTGAGGGCGACTGCGTAGTATCCGTCCTCCTCCGTGTACACGCTGGAGATCGGGTACGCTATCCCTGCTATGACCACGCCCACGTCCGATTCGGACGATACGGCGATGGTGGCGACCTCGCCGGCCTTCAGGACCATGGACCCGACGAGGGTCTCGCCGTCCTCGAGGGTGACGGACACGCCGTCGTCGAAGGACAGCTCGTAGGTCTCCGCGGACGCGGTGTTGTCCAGGCCGTTGCCCGCGGCCATGATGACCACGAACGCGGCGAACACGACCATCGCGACGCCGGTGATGTAGCGCACGGTCCTCATGGGCCTGCCGTCGGACTTGGCGCTCCTGTTGCGGAGCGCGTCGCGCACCGAGGAGGTTCTCTTCTTGGGCGCGGGCGCCGCGGCGGCCTCCGCCTCCGCTCCCGCGGAGGGGTTCATGCTGAGGGACGGGTAGATCTCCTTGAAGGAGACCTTCATGTCGTCCGGGGTCTCCTCCGAGACCCTGACGAATATGCCGGACGAGGCCATCTCGAGGCCCTGGTGGGCCATGCCCTTGGCGAAGGTCATCGCCGGCGCGAGGCCGGGGTCGTCCCCGGTCCTGGTGATCCCGATGGTGAGCGGGTAGACGGACACGACGCTCAGCGAGAGGCCCATGACCTTCGCGATGTCGGACATCTTCCCGAAGTAGGAGTCGAAGTTCTTGGGGCCGTCCTGCCCGGCGGTCCTCATGTACTTGGCGCCGAGCACGACCATCATGTAGTCGGTGTCGAAGCCGAGCTCCTGCAGGGACGCGAGCAGGTACGTCATGTACCCCTCCATGAACCTCCCGTCGCCGCAGGCGTTCCTGACGGCTTCGCGGGTGGGGGTCGGGTCCCTGCTGACCCTCCTGGTCCTCTTCATGAGGATGGAGCAGCTGAGCCCGTAGTAGAGCGCCCCGGACTCGGAGTAGAACACGGAGGCCACGCCCTCCTCCACCATCCTGAGCAGGTTGGTGGTCACGGTGGACCTGGGCATCCCGACGGCGTTGACGACGTCCGTCACGCAGAGCGGCCTCTCGTATATCGCGTCCACGAGCTGCGTCTGTATGTCGTTCATCAGGATGGCGACGGTGCCGTCGATCTCCATGATCATGAACCTCTCGGGCTCGGCCATCTGCGGGAGCGAGGTGTTGATGTACTGCTCCTGCTCGGGCTCGGCCCTGTCGTAGACGACCTTGACCCTGACCGTCTCCTCGTTGCTGAAGTCCTCCTCGGACTTCACGGCCATGGCCTTCCCGGTCGCGTTCTCGGCCATGCGCCTGACCAGCAGGGTCAGCATGTCCATCTTGGAGCGCATGGTGGCGTCGCCCTCGAACACCACGGTGAGGGGGTTCAGGGCGAAGACGCTCATCCTGTATCCGGTCAGCCTGCAGAAGCGGTCGCGGACCGCCTGCATGACATCCTCGAGCGACCCCTGGCCTATGTCATCCTTCACGGCGGCGGCGAGGTCGGTCGCGTATCTGGCGCGGAGCTGCCCGTGGTCGAGTCCGATCTCGTTCAGGTAGCTCTCGAGCATGTTGGCGACGCTGGCAAGGCCGGTGAAGCGGGCGTCGGGGCGTTTGAAGGTCTCCTCGGAGGCGGCGACCGCCTCGGGGGTGGGCTTCGCGGACCCGGCGATCCTCAGCGCGAGGTTGGAGTAGTAGACCTCCTTCCTGGCGGGATCCGGCTTGGAGCGCACGATTATCCCCGCATCGACCATCTTGTCGAGGACGAAGTGCAGGGACGAGGACGGGAACCCGAGGGCGTCGGCGATGTCGCTGGGCCTCTTCTTCCCGCCGCATAGGAAATCGTAGACTGCTATCTGCTGGGGGTCTGATACGGACACGACCCCCTTCTCGGTGAGGAGCACCGCGAAGGTACGCAGATAGTCATCCTGTGGACGCATGGTGGGACGAATCGCAGTCCGTATTATAAGATGCGCGCGGGACGCTCGGCATCGGTGCGTCCGCCCTCGCTCGGTCGGAACGTGGGGCCGGACCTTGAGGATCAGGTCCCTGAGCTCGTGGGCGGCCGCTTTCGGGTCGTCCTGCGCCACGACCGCGGATACGACGGCGGCGGAGTCCGCGCCCGCGCGAATGACATCCTGTATGTTCCCGCGGTTTATGCCGCCGATGGCCACCACGGGGATGTCCACGGCCTGCCTTATCTCGAAGACCGGCCCGAGCCCGATTCCCTGGACCGCGTCCGGTTTCGTGGCCGTGGCGAAGACCGCCCCGACGCCGAGATAGTCCGCGCCGTTCTCCTGGGCCCTGACCGCCTGCTCGACCGTCTGTACGGAGACGCCGATGATGGCGTCGTCCCCCATCAGCCCCCTGGCCACCTCCACGGGTATGTCCGACTGACCCAGGTGCACGCCGTCGGCCCCGGAGGCCATGGCGACGTCCACCCTGTCGTTCACGAAGAAGAACCTGTCCATCTCCCTGGCGACCTCCGCGATCTCCAGCGCCTGCCTCAGCATCTCGCCGCCGTCGGCGTCCTTCATGCGAAGCTGCACCGCGTCCGCTCCGCCCTCGTATGCCAGGCGCGCGGTCTCGGCGTCGGTGCGGCCCTTGGACAGGCGGGAGTCCGTGACTACGTACAGGTCGAACATGCCACCCCCATCCCCCGCCTGGTATAACGGGGTTTCCCAAGACCCTCCGTGGCAACGTTTATCTGGACCTTGGGGGACTCACGGTCGATGAGCAGCATCCTCTACCGCTACGGCTCCACGTGGTACATCAACATGACCAACAGGTGCCCCTGCAGGTGCACCTTCTGCGTGAGGAACCACGTCAGGAAGCTGGGCGACGCGGACTGCCTCTGGCTCGTGAACGAGCCCACGGCCGAGGAGGTGGAAGCCGAGATCCGCTCCAAGGCCCCGGACGCGGACGAGATAGTGTTCTGCGGCTACGGGGAGCCCACCGAGAGGCTGGACGACCTGCTGGAGATCGCCCGGTGGATACGCGCCAACACGGACGCGAGGATCCGCCTCGACACCAACGGCCTCGGCAACCTGGTGAACGGCAGGGACATCGTTCCAGACCTCGCCGGCGTGCTCGACGCCGTCTCCATAAGCCTCAACGCGCCCGACCCGGAGGAGTACATGGAGGTCTGCAGGCCTTCCTTCGGCGAGGCCGCGTACCCCGCGCTGCTGTCGTTCATAGAGGAGGCGGCCGCCTCGATCCCCGACGTGACAGTGTCCGTCGTGGGCGGGAGCATCTCCCTCGAATCCGAGGAGAGGTGCCGCGCCATGGCCGGGTCCTGGGGCGTCGACTTCAGGGTCAGATGAGACTGTCTGGCACAGCATTCCGCGCACCGAGCCCACCATCGAATCCTTTAATAATATTAAGGGCATCGCGCGTTCCTGATACAAGATGACAGGCGAAGGCATCAAAAAGAAGAGGGACCCGATTTTCACGGTCTGCTTCGTCGTTTTCGTCGTAGCGTGCGCGGCTGTACTCGGCTCGTTCGTCAACGAGAAGTACATCCAGGCGGACGATACGAAGGTCGCCTACGGCGACACCGTCGTGATCAACTACACCGGAACGTTCTACGACTACTACGGGAACGCGAACGCCGTCGTCTTCGACACAACGAACTCCGACATCGGCAACAACGACAGCGTTGCCAAGTCCAACTCGTACTCCAAGTCGTCCTACAGCACGGTGGAGGTCACCGTCGGAGACGGCGACTACCTGAGCGCGTTCGAGAACTGCCTCGTCGGACACAAGGTCGGGGACACGGTCACCATCGCGATCGAGAACGCCTACCCCGCCGCCGGAACGATCCAGTCCGACTCGCTCACCAGCACCATGTCCGTGACGCAGATCATCAACAAGGAGCGCTTCGACGACCTGTACGACGACGTCAGCCTGACCGGCGGAACCGGAGTGTACTTCCAGACCAACTACGGATGGTACGCCCTGGCCGTCTACAACACGGCCGACAACACCGTCACCCTGACCTACCTAGTCACCGCGGGCACCACCTACGAGTACACCGGGAACGAGGACAGCGACTACGGCAGCGTCAAGTTCACCGTCAACTCGATCTCCAACGGCGTCATGGAGGTCACCATGTCCTTCGAGGACGTGACCTACGTCGACGGGACCGACATCCAGATGATCGAGCTCGTCCTCGACGGGCAGACCGTCTACATCACCGGCGTCGACACCTCCGCGGGAACCTACTCCTACAAGACCTGCGAGGAGACCGACAACGCGACCCTCTACTTCACCATCGAGATCGTCTCGATCGAGTGATCCATAAGGCCCGGGGAGACCCGGGCCGCCTTTCCTTCTGTTCTATAATAATAGGAAAATGGGAAGATGCCGGGGGATGCCCGGCTGTTTCCCGTCCAGGCTCAGAGTATCTGCTCGAGCTTGGACATCATGTCCGCCGTGTCCTTCGCGAGGAGCCTGACGATGCGCTCCTTCTTGGAGCCCTTGTCGACGATCGCGTCGGGGACGGTCCTGGACTTGGAGAGCGCCTTGTCGGTGGACTCCATGAGCCTGTCCTTGGGCATCTCGGCGGTGACGGCGGTGAGCCCGACCTCCTCCATGACGTCCATCATGTCGTCGGAGTAGGCGAGGCTCATGACGCACCTGGTCTCGGGGTCCTTCTTCATGACCGCCATGAGGATGTAGGACAGCCCCTCGGCGGTGCCGAACTTGGCGGGCCCGCCCTTGCGGATCATGCCGTTGCGTACGGTCAGCCTCTTGTCGATGGCCGCGATCTGCTCCGGGCCGGCGGCGTTCCTCATCGCCATGGCGATGTTCATGCCGCCCTTGGGCACCAGCTCCTCCGGCACGACGTCGAGGATGCGGGCCGCGGCGGCGTCGAGGGCGTCGAGCACGAGGAAGCCCTCGCTGTCCCCGCCCTTGACTGCGGGGTTGACCACGAGGTCCCCTCCGCCGACGGAGTACTGGGTGGCGATGGCCTCCTGGATGAGCTCGCGGGACTTGAACACGGCGTTGGCCACGTCCATCCCCTTGGCCATGTGCGCGGTTATGTACGAGGACAGGACGCACCCGCTTCCGTGCCCGGCCTTCTTCAGGCGGGGGTACTCCATCTTGGTGAACTCCGAGGACAGGTAGAGCATGTCGACGACGGTGGAGGTGTTGTAGTGGCCCCCCTTCATCAGCACGGCGGAGCCCTGCTTGCCGATGAGCTCGGCGGCCAGCCTCTCGTCGTCCTTCGACTTGATCTTCATCTTGGCGAGCACCTCGGCCTCGCTCTTGTTGGGCGTGACGAGCTCGCAGATCGGGAGCAGCTTCCTCCTGAGGGCCTCGGCCAGGCCGTCGTCGGACAGGGAGCTCCCGGTGCCGGCGACCATGACGGGGTCGACGACCAGCGGGGCCTCGTGGTCCTCCAGGATGTCCGCCACGGTGCCGACTATCTCGGCGCTGTAGAGCATCCCGGTCTTGATGGCCTTGACGTCGGCGTCCTTCAGGACTGCCTCGAGCTGCGCCTTGATGAACTCCTCCGGCAGCGGGAGGATGCCGTTGACGCCGCGCGTGTTCTGCGCGGTGACGGCGGTGATGACTGTCGCGGCGTGGACCCCCACGGCGGACATGGCCTTTACATCCGCCTGGATGCCCGCACCTCCGATGGAATCCGAGCCCGCGACTGTGAGAGCGGTTCTCATGGCCACACCCTATGTCGGTGCCGTATTAATCATTGAGCCATCGACGGTCGAATGCCCAAAACCCTAAATAGCGAGGTTCAGGTCAGGGCGCGATGAAGGTCTACAGCGTCAACTTCATTCTGAAAGGCAAGACCCCCTACAAGGATCTGGCTCCCGTGTTCCCGGACATCCTGAAGATGCTTCTGGACGAGATCGGCCAGATGCCCGAGGAGGAGGAGATCCTCCAGATGCTGATCGACCTGAACGTCTCCGACCTGGAGCAGAACCGCAAGCCCGAGGGGTACAACCGCAAGGGCAAGGTCCGCCTCGTCTTCCCCATGGACAGGAAGGAATTCTACATCAAGACCTACATCAGGAACCAGGACCTGACCCGCATCGCCGACAACATCAGCAACATGCTGACCGCCGCCGGAGTGAAGTTCAGCACCTCCACGAACGAGGACGTCGAGTTCGACTGACCCCGTTCTTAAACCCTCCCAAACCCTCCACGTTCTTACACACTTATTCCGTGGACGAATGTCTACTCGGACTTCCGCATTCTGTTCATTTGTCTAGATTTCAACCCGTATTGGTTGTGATATGGATAAGTTTTAAATATGGTACTATACAAGTGCTCGATTGACCACCATATACTATAAATACACCATCCACATAGCGAGTATTGCGGGTCTGGAGCAGACAAATGCACACCTAAAACGGACTTGAACCGACAAATGTCGGCAAGCCTGTCTGCTCCGGGCCACGAAAGGAGTGAGACAAATGGGAAAGGAAGAGATCATGGCGGACCTGAAGAAGGCCATCGAGACTTGGGACATCGCGCTCGTGCAGAAAGCCACTCAGGAGGCTGTCGACGCGGAGATCCCCGTGTCCGAGATCATCGGGGACGGACTCGGAAAGGGAATGGAGACCATCGGAGTCAGGTTCGACAAGGCCGAGA
>JAUNXZ010000060.1 GCA_030539515.1 Thermoplasmata archaeon | reverse complement strand
CGAGGACGACGCTGTCGCCGGACCTGTACTCGGACAGGTACCTGGTGCGGCCCTCCGGCCCCATGGCGTAGGCGTGGACGGCGCCGGCGTTGACCCTGAACGGCCTGGCGGCGACGTACCCGTTGTCCTCGCTCTCGCTCTGCACGAGGAACAGGCAGGCGGCCTGGGAGCCGATGAGCATGCCCTCGCCGGGCACCATGTTGGACACGGTGTCCACGCAGACGCGGTCCCCGATCTCGATGTTCCTGATGTCGACGACCTCGACCTCGGACAGCTCCACGCTGCCGGAGTCCTGGATGATGTCGGAGAACTTCCTGATCATGTTGGGGTTCTCGGTGCAGACGACGACTCCGTCGACGCCCTTCTCCAGGGTCTGCATGTACAGCTTGGCCTGCTCGGTGTCGTCGGCGCACGCGAGCACCTTGGTGCCGGTGTCCCTGAACTTCGCGATCATGTTCTCCAGGGGGATGACGGTCCAGTCCCTGGAGTCGAGCACCACTCCCTTCACCTTGCCGGCCATGGCCATGGCGCGGGCCTGGTCCTCCGGGGTGGCGAGCTCCACGAGCTCGAAGCCGCCGGAGAGCTTCCCGCCGTCGTTGAAGATCAGCTCGACCTTGCCGAAGTCGGCGAAGTCCGCGTCCTCCGGACGAACCATGGCGATTCCTATGCCGGACTCGAGTGCCGAGAGCACCAGCTCCTTGCGCTTGTCCTTATCCTCGGGGGCGTCCGCCCTGATCCAGATCTCCTTGTCCATGGTATCAGCTCAGGTCGTTCTTCTTCATCGACTCCTCGACGGTGTATCCCTCGAGGACGATGTCGGAGATCGCGCGGGTCATCCTCTCGACGTCGGCGTGCTGGAAGACGTTCCTCCCGATGGACACTCCGTGCCCGCCCGCCTGGATCGAGTCGTACACCATCTGCAGGATGTCCCTGTCGGAGTCCATCTTGGGTCCTCCTGCGATGACGACCGGCGCGAGCGTGCCCCTGACGACGTCCCTGAAGGAGTCGATGTCGCCGGTGTAGCTGCACTTGACGATGTCCGCTCCCAGCTCGGAGGCCACGCGGGCGGCGTGGGCGATGGCGTTGGGGTCGTAGGAGTTCTTTATCTTGGGTCCGCGGGGGTAGGCCATCACGAGGAAGGGCATGCCCCACTCGGAGCAGTCCCTGGAGATGCGGCCGCAGTCGGCCAGCATCTCGCTCTCGGTCTCGGCGCCCACGTTGATGTGCACCGAGACGGCGTCGGCGCCGCTCTTGATGGCCTCCTCGACGGAGGCGACGAGCACCTTGCTGTTGTTCTGGACCGCCAGGTCCGTGGATGCGGACAGGTGCATGATAAGGCCGATGTCGTGCCCGCTGCTCCTGTAGCTGTAGCGGATGAGGCCCTTGTGCATGAGGACCGCCGTGGCGCCGCCGTTGGCGACCGCGTCCACGGTCTTCTTCATGTCGTAGAGCCCCTGGGTGGGCCCGATCGAGATTCCGTGGTCCATCGGGACTATGACGCAGTTCCCGGTGTTCCTGTCCATGATCCTCTCCATTCTGACGCTTTTGCCGAACATCATGATCTTCACCGTGCTACGTGCTAACACGCGACATTGTATTTCACTATTACGCGTCGCGTGTGCGCGCGATGCGCTCGCACGTGCTTCTTAACGGGGGCGTATGTAGAGGCCGTCTTTAATCCATCGGAACACGGCGATGTGCGAAAGCTTATAACGGGAACTGGGATACACGCATCCAACGGGCTGGTAGATTAGGGGTTATATCGCCTGCTTTGCAAGCAGGAGGCCGCGAGTTCGAATCTCGCTCAGTCCACCTTTAATTCTCTAACACTCCGATTCCGCGGACGGGGGTCCCGACGCTTTTATACGGCGCGCCCATCCCGTGCCCATGGACGGCATGTTCGGATCCACCGGCGACTCGATAGCGGACAGGGGATACCTGGGGTTCCTGGAGTCCACCGACTCCGTCGTGGCTGACATCATCCGCCGCCACGGCTTCGTGTTCAGGCTCCTCGAGGAGTCCTGATCCCGGGCGGAATCCACACGTAGCGTATACGCAACCCGACAGCGTTAAATCGTGGGCCGGCGTATCGGGATTCGCGGGGTGGGCCATGCTCTATTGGTTGCGTGCCAATACCTGGCATCCCGCGTTCTCCTAATTCTGACCTGATGGGCGGACCTACACACATCGTACACACCATGCGCCAGCATTATATCCGCGGTAGCGGTGTCTCATCATGCAGGTGTAAGGCCGGAGTAAGCGAGAGTTGCGCGCTGTCGCCCGGGTTCCTGCAGCCACCCTTTCTCAGCATCCCGATGATTCGTCGACTCTCATCGAGGGATCCTGACCTTCACCGACTCCATCCAGACGACGATGTCGTCCTTCTCGTGGATGCCCATCGCGATCTCCCTGAGGTACCTGTACACGTCCTCGGTGTCCGGCAGGGTGTAGCCGGTCGTCTCCAGGAAGTACAGCGCGACGGCGAGTGCGGTGCGCTTGTTGCCGTCGACGAAGGGGTGGTTCACCAGGATCCTCTCGAGGATGAGCGCCGCGTACTCCGTCGGGTCCCCGATCATCTCCCCCGCGTCGGCGATGGACTGGATGCTCGCGTCCGAGAGGACCGCATCCTCGAGCCCGTCGTCGATGCGGCTCTCCGCCGAGAGGATGACCGCCCTGTGGACGGCCTTGATCCTCGCGACGCAGGCCGCGCTCCTCTCCCTCGGCGTCATCTGCCCGGACTCCATGTTCCCCTACCTCGGGCGGGGAATCGGGACCGTCTATTAGTACCCGTCCCGAGGGACCGTCCGGTCCTCACGGCGGAATCCACACGTATGTTATACGCGACTCGACAGCGTTAAATCGGGGGCCGTCGTATCGGCGGATGCAGGAGTAAGACCAATCTCCGTTGGTTGCGTGCCAACGCCTGGCATCCTGTATTCCCGCGATTTCGGCCGCGGCCTCCTGCCTGGCTCAGACGTACAGGTGGACTTCGTACTTCTGGCCGTGTTGCACGATCAATTCTTCGGTGTCCGTCTGCGTGCCCAGGCCTCCTCCCGTGGAGATGGCCTTGACGACGGCGACGGCCGAGCTGTCGAACGCGCTGAAGTAGTACGGCTGGTAGTATTTCGTGTAGCAGTAGTGGCCCGGCTCCAGGTCCTCGTACGTCATTATGACCTCGTCGTCGATGATGAACTGGACGTCCACGGTCTCCGTCAGGTGCGTCGAGTGGACGTATATCGCAATCTGGGCCTTGTGCCCGAAGTGGTCGGCCCCTAGGTAGACGGTCCCGGCGATCGCCAGGATGATCACCAGCGCGATGGCGACTCCCTTGCCGGAGGACTTGTGCCTGCTGGGCATGACCGTCACCGAGGGTGCGGCGCCGCCGCGGGGCGCCGGTGCGGGTGCGGGGGCGTCGCCGCGCAGGCTCGCCCCGCAGTTGAAGCAGAAGGAAGCCGAGTTATCGTTCTCGCTTCCGCATTTGGAGCAGTAAACCATGGTATCACGTCTGTCTGTCCATGACCTTAACCCCGTCCACGATGAGGGTGCAGTTGACCCTCACCGCTCCGCTGTACACGACCGCGACGACGGACTCGCCGTCCGGCAGCCTGGTGCACAGGATCCCGCAGATCACGCTCCTGTCGGTGTCGACGACCTGTCCGTCCACGATCAGACGGACGGATGTCGCGCCGTTCTCGACCACGATCCTTCTCTGGTTCCAGATGACCTCCCAGACCTTCACGGGGTATCGCCGTCAGGGCACCGGCCTGCATGGATATTATGCTTACTAGTATAGACCATGCGGAGCAAGGCGGAGGGCCGCCCGCAACCGAAAAACCATGCGCCGGGGCCCGTCGCGGCGTTCACTCCTCGTCCGGGAGTCCCAGGTCCCTTCTGTATTCCTTCCCGTCGATGACGTCCGCCTCCCCGTCCTCGAAGTAGAACAGGATCAGGTTGCAGTCCTTCTCCGCCTCCCTCGTGGTGTCGGGATAGGCCTCCCTGAGCTTCGCCAGCAGGTCCTCGTCCTTGGTGAGCACGGCGGTCCCCCTGCAGCGCAGGACGTGCTTGGGGCCGGCGGAGGCGAAGACCGTCACGTTCGGGTCCTTCTTGATGTTCCGGATGACCGATCTGAACTCGCAGCACGCGAAGTACACCGTGTCTCCGACCAGGATGTGCATGTCCTGGGGGAACGGGAGGCGGATCTCCATGTCGGGGTGGAGGACGGAGTACTTCCCGTCGGCGTCCAGTATCCTGCAGACCTCTGCGGCGTCCATGGCCATCCCTCAGACGTCGAACTCCTCCTTCAGGTCCATCATGCCGCGGATCTCCGCGTGGCCGTCCTCGAGGTAGAACAGCCCCATCTCCCAGCCGTTCCTGTCGTACAGGCCCATGATGTCGGGCATGATCTCGCGAACCTTGGCCAGGAGCTTCCCGTCCTTGACGACGACGGCCTTCCCGTCGTAGCGCATGAACTCCTCGCCGGCCATGGCCAGGACCTCGATGTTGGGGTTCGCCGTGAGCTGCCTGAACACGTCCTTGAACGTGCCGCATCCGAAGTACACCTTCCCGTCCACGAGCATGTGGAACCCGAAGGGGCGCCCCCTGGGCTTGTCCCCGTCCGTGGTGAGGAAATAGAACACTCCTGCCTTGTCCAGGAATCCGTTGACCTTCTCTGCGTTGGACATCAGAATCGTCTCCGGAACCCGGAACGCCCCGCGGTCGGATAAACGTTCTTGAATCGATAGAACAGAAAAAAGGAAGGAATGGGGGACGCGCCCCCGTTTCTGCGCCTCACCTGAGGAGGCTGCCGAACCCGGCTGTCCTGAACACCTCGGCGGTCATGCCGTCGGCGTTCACGATGCTGATCCTGGTCTTCTTCCCCGATCCCATGACCAGCTTGAGCACGGACCTGAGGCCCGCGCTGGATATGTACGAGACGTGCTCGAAGTCCAGCACGACCTCGTCCATGCCCTTGGCTATGCCGTCCATCGCGGCCGTGAACTCGGGGGCGCCGACGGAGTCGAGCTTCCCGCTGGCTTTCACGGTCGCGGTCTTACCGTTGATGCTTTTCTCGAATTCCATGGTACCCTCCCTCTCAGATTATGGTGGCTATTGTGACGTTCCATTCGCCGATCCTGAGGTACTCAAGCTTCTTGGCGAACTCCTTCGACAGCATGATGCCGCATCCGCCGATGTCGCGCTCGCGGAGCGGCGCCTCGACGTCGGGGACCTTGGCGTCCTCGAGCGGATTGAACGCGATTCCCCTGTCGCGGATAATCACCCTCAGCCCGTCCCTCCCGTCGACGGCTGCGTACACGGGGCCGTTGCCCTCCTCGTACGCGTACGACGCAATGTTCACCAGGAACTCGTCGCAGACAAGCCTGAACACGTAGAGGGCGCGCTCGTCCCTCGTCCGGGACTCGGCGAAGGCGCACATCTCCTCCAGGATCTCCTGGGGGCGGTCGGCCTCCGCGCGGATGTCCAGGACGTCCGGCGACCCCTTCAGGTGAAGGGTGGTGGTCGCCGGGTCGTCCGGCCAGTCGGAAGAATCATCCTCCGGTGTCATCGACGCTCCTAACATCTCCTGGGATATAGGCGTTGTTCAAGGAGCTTCAGTCGAACTTGCCGACCACGGCCTTGATCCTGCGGACGCCGGCGGCGGAGCTCTCCTCCTTCTTGATCTTGAAGCCCTGGAGCTCGGAGGTGTTGGACACGTGGGGGCCTCCGCAGATCTCGCAGGACACGTCGCCGATGGTGTAGACCTTGACCATCTCGCCGTACTTGTCGGTGAACACGCCGATCGCGTTGCGCTCCTTGGCCTCCTGGTACGTCATCTCCTCGCACACCACGGGGATGGCCGCCTTGATCGCGTCGTTCACGTACGCCTCGATCTGGGCCAGCTCCTCGGGGGTGACCTTCCTGTCCAGGTTGAAGTCGAATCTGAGCCTCTCCGCCGTGATGTTGGAGCCCTTCTGCTGGATGTTGGGGTCCACGAACTTCCTGAGGGCGGCGTTGAGCAGGTGCGTCGCGGTGTGGAGCTTGGTGGTCTCCACCGCGTGGTCGGCGAGCCCGCCCTTGAACTGCTGGTCGGCGCCCATCCTGGAGTTCTCCTGGTGGGCCTTGAAGCGGCTCTCGAAGTCGGCCGTGTCGACCTTCTTGCCCTGCTCGGCGGCGAGCTCCTGGGTGAGCTCGATGGGGAACCCGAATGTGTCGTAGAGGCGGAACACCGCCGCGCCGTCCAGGACCTCGGCGTCGCCGGACTCGGCGATCATCTCGTTGAACCTCCTGAGCCCCTTGGCCAGGGTCTTCTGGAACTTCTCCTCCTCGCCGGTCAGGTTGGAGTAGATGAAGTCCTTGTTGCGCTCCAGCTCAGGGTACGCCTTGGAGTACTCGGCCACGACGACCTCGGACACCTCGCGCATGCAGGCGCGGTCCACGCCCAGCTTGGACAGGTACCTGCTGGCCCTCCTGATGAGCCTCCTGAGGATGTAGCCCTGCCCCATCTTGGACGGCACGACGCCGTCGCCGAGCATGAAGGTGGCCGCCCTCAGGTGGTCGGACACGACCCTGAAGGCCTTGGTGTCCTCGGGGTCCACGCCGTACTTCCTTCCGGAGATCTCCTCGACCTTGCCGATGATCCCGGTGAAGAGCGGGGTGTCGTACACCGTCTCGACGCCGTTCAGCACGCGGAGGATCCTCTCCAGGCCCATGCCGGTGTCCACGTTCTTCTGCGCCAGCGGGACGAACGATCCGTCGGCCTGCTTGTTGTACTGCATGAAGACGTTGTTCCAGATCTCGGTGTACTTGCCGCAGTGGCAGGACGGGCCGCAGTCCGGGCCGCACTTGGGGCGGCCGTCGTCGTAGAAGATCTCGGTGTCGGGACCGCACGGACCGGTCTGTCCGGCGGGGCCCCACCAGTTGTCCTCCCTCCCGTAGAAGAAGATCTGGTCGTCCCTCATGCCGTGCTCTTTCCACAGCGCCGCGGTCTCGTCGTCGCGGGGGATGTCCCCCTCGCCGGCGAAGCATGTGACCGCGAGATGGTCCCTGTCGATCCCCAGCACGTTCGTGAGGAGTTCGTAGCTCCATCCGACGGACTCGGTCTTGAAGTAGTCGCCGAGGGACCAGTTGCCGAGCATCTCGAAGAACGTGAGGTGGCTGGCGTCGCCGACCTCGTCGATGTCGCCGGTCCTGACGCACTTCTGGAAGTCGGTCAGCCTCCTGCCGGCGGGGTGCTTCTCGCCGAGGAGGTAGGGCACCAGGGGGTGCATCCCCGCGGTGGTGAAGAGAACTGTGGGGTCGTTCTCGGGAACCAGGGGCGCGGAGCTGATCTGGGCGTGCCCGCGCGCCTTGAAGAAGTCGATGTATGTCTCTCTCATCTGCTGAGCGTCCATGTTAGTACACCCGTGTTGGCGCCCGCTATGCGGAGAGGATTATAAACACGTTGGTTCCGCGCGCGCCCGTGTGTAATAAGGCGGCGGGGAGACGGCCATCACCGTACCCGGGGATAGGCGGATTTAAGTCTAGTCCGACGTTTGCCGTACGATGGCCATCGGTCTCCCGCCGGATGTCAGCCCCTTCGTGCACCGCACGGACACGAAGGACCGCTTCGCGGCGGCTTTCGTGAGGGTGCTGCGCTCCAAGGAGTACGGGGAGGTGTCAGTCGTCGACATCTCCGCCGAGGCGGGACTCAGCAGGTCCACGTTCTACCGCGCCTTCGAGTCCACCGACGACCTCGTGGTCTACGGCTACTCGGTCTACCTCGCGGACATCCTCTCCGGGGACCGCCCGGAGTTCGAGGACATGCAGGAGGCCGTGGGGTTCATGGCCTACAGGATAGCCGACGTGACCTGGGACCGCAGGGAGAACCTGAGGCTGCTGGACTCCAGGGGGCTGTCGCCCGTGCTGCTGGATGCCGCGAAGCAGCTCTCGGAGAGGGCCAACCTGTCCAGCGAGGACATGTTCTTCGCGCTCTTCCACGCGTCGGGGCTCATCGGATGGATGTCCGCATGGTTCCGCGAGGGGAAGCCGGACACCCGGGAGGGCCTCCGCGAGATGCTCAGGACGCTGGTCCTGCCGAACGGGCACTGGGGTCCCGTCGGCGGGAGCTCCTGACCGCCTCGTTCACGTCGCCCTTCGCCCTGACGATCCTTATCCCGGCGTCGCGCAGCACGCGGGAGGGCATCTCGCCTATCTCGCTGACCACGACGGTCCCGCATCCCTGTATGGAGGACACGATCCTGTCGATGTGCGCCCTGTGGCTGTCGCCGGAGACGGGCGCGGAGCGGTCCACGGGGACCTCGCGCAGGAACCTGCACGTGCCGCCGTCCGTGGCGAATATCCTGAAGGACGAGGCGCTGCCGAACCCGCCGACGCTCCTCCCGTCCGACGTGGCCACCGCGACGAGGGTCTCGTCCGCGTCCATCTTGACGGTCTCGCGGCCTCCGCATCCCCCGCCGCAGCCGGCGAGGTTCACGAACTCCGCGGACCTGTCCTCCCCCAGGAGCCCGATGGCGTCCGCCCTGCACTGCCTGCAGTGGCGCATCATCTTCGCGTCGAGCTCGCAGAGGTCCATCATCTCCTTCCTCTCCGCGGGCGTGGGCGCGCGGAGATCCGCGAACTTGGTGCCCTCGACGGGGATGAGCGGGAGTATGTTGACCATGTAGACGCCGAGGGCCTTGACCCTCTTCACCAGGGCGGGTATCTCGGAGTCGTTGATCCCGGGGATCATGACGACGTTGACCTTGACGGCCATCCCCAGCTCCACGCACCTCTTTATGCCCTCGACCTGGCGGTAGAGCAGGGTCATCGCCCCCTCCTCGCCGGTGAGCCTCTCGCCGCGGAAGACCACGGAATCGTAGATCTTCGCGCCGGTCTCGGGGTCCGGGGCGTTCATCGTGACGGTGAGGAACCTCACCCCCAGGGAGTGCAGCCTGTCGGCGCAGTCCGGGAGGGCCAGGCCGTTGGTCGAGACGCACAGCGTGAGCTCGGGGAACTCCCTCCCGACGAGCTCCAGGGTGCGGAAGGTCTCCTCGTTCGCCAGGGGGTCGCCGGGGCCGGCGATGCCAATGACGCTGAGGTTGGGGACCTTCTCCTTCACCAGGCGGATCTTCTCGACCGCCTGCTCCGGGGTGAGGACCTCGCTGGTGACCCCGGGGCGGGACTCGTTGCAGCAGTCGAACTTCCTGTTGCAGAAGTTGCACTGTATGTTGCAGCGGGGCGCCACGGGCACGTGCATCCGCGCGAACTTCCGGTGGGCCTCCTCGTTGTAGCAGGGGTGCGTCGCCAGCGCATCCTTTATCCTGGGATCGAGAGACATGCTGGACGCCCATCCTGAATGACGGATATATACCCTTAACCGTCCGCGCGGGAAGTTGTTAACGATGTTAACGTACGGGCGCATGCACGCGCGCACGTTCCTTCCTTATAATTAATAGAGTATTATGGGCGCATGGACTTCGTCGAATCCATGCTGCGCGACATGAACTCGAACCTCGCGGCGGAGAAGCCGCTGCTGTCCGAGCTCAGGGACGGCCGCAGCGGGTACCGGATGAGGGACGGCTCGGAGATCGAGGTCCCCCGGGAGCAGGTGGAAACGCTTTGGGCGGCATGCGACGACTCGGAGAGGCTCCGGCTGCGCGTCCCGATCTACGTGAGCACCGACACCTCGGGCGAGTTCTCGGCCTGGAAGGTCGAGGGGAAGGCCGAGGCGGCGGCGGTCGCCAGGCTCCTCGGGAAGAAAATCCACCGTGAAGGGTACCTCAGACTGTACAATCCGGACCTGAAGGACCTGAAACGGGCGATTCCGGACCTCTATTTGGTCGTCTTCGTCCCCTGACCATCAAAACCATTAAATATAACCGCGCGATAGAGAGGTTTGCGCGATGCGTGGCATCGTGTGGTCCCCGGGTAAAAACCGGGAGATTGAGGGTCTCAGAGCGATGCTCGACCGCGAATCTGCGGCCGTGTTCGGAAGTATTATATACTTCTCCGGAATACGGCGGGATGCGCGATGCGAGCCATCGTGCGGTCGGCTCCGAAAGGCGGCGACCATGAGACGAATCACAATGGATCACCTCGGTCCGTCGGAAGTCTTATATACTTCCCTCGGGTACGGGGATTCCACGCCTGCCGGGAAACCGGCTGGGATTCACAATAAAACATGCACCCGGACAGAGGTCCTGTTTCGGGGAAGTGGTGTAGGGCTCCGTAAA
>JAUNXZ010000059.1 GCA_030539515.1 Thermoplasmata archaeon | reverse complement strand
CGAGGTACTTGAACAGCATGGCCTTGCCCTCCATGACGGGCATGGCGGCCTCGGGGCCGATGTCGCCCAGCCCGAGGACGCGGGTCCCGTCGGACACGACGGCGACGGTGTTCCACTTGCAGGTCTCCTCGTAGGCCATGTCGGGATCGGCGGCGATCTCCTTGCACGGCTCGGCCACACCGGGGGAGTACCAGATGGCGAAGTCGTCGAACGACCTCACGCATGCCTTGGGCACGGTCTCGATCTTCCCCTGGTAGAACCTGTGGAGGATCTTGGCGTCCTGCCCGGGCTTCTTCGCCTTCTCCAGGCGCTCCTCGACGCTGATGTCCTTGTCGTATGCCATATTGATTCCTCGTGACTGCTATGGATTCCGCATAATCTACGAAAATCGTAGATATGCTTCGAATTCTAAAAGCACCCATTGGAATCCCCATATATAATCATTAACGGCAGGTCGGGGATTCGAACGGCTGGGCGTCAATCCGCGCGATCCGCCGGCGTAACGGCCGGGGCGGACTCCGGGGGATCGTCCCTGCCGGTGCCGCAGCGCCACATCTCCCTCACCGTGAGGCACAGGAGGATGACCGTGACGGCGTTCCTGGTTAGCAGGATCAGCATGCCGGCGTCGGTGAACTCGTCCGCGTTCAGGATCTTGTAGCTGAAGATGTAGTTCAGAAGGCCCAGCGCCGCATTGGCGATCATGAGCCAGGCCATCCTGTCGCCGAACCTGCGCCCGGACATGATGAGGACGAGCATGAACGGGGCGTAGAACCAGATGGTGTACTGGGTCGAGTACACCTTGTTGAACGCCACGAACACGAGGACGGAAGCCAGGCAGGCCAGGGCCATGAGCCTCATGTCCGGCTCCCTGGATCCGCGGAAGGCCTTGACGGCGTACAGCAGCCAGACGATCACGGTGACCGCCACCGTCAGCGGCAGGATCGTGTCCGCGACGGCGTCCGCCATGTCCCCGCGCAGGTTGACGGACCCGTAAGCGCCGACGTCGACCGCAGGCTGGATCCACCAGTCGGACAGGCCCGCCCTGGACAGGAAGTAGACGATCGAGGCCGCCGAGGACTCTATCTGCAGCGGCCTGTCGGTGTTGTAGCTGAGGAAGTTCGTGATCACGTCCGGGTCGATGATCCAGCAGACGGCCACGACCAGGATGCCCGTGGCGGCGTACGCCAGGAACCCCTTGGCGGCCCCCTTCAGGCCCTCGCTCCTCGCGAGGCATATCAGCATGACGGGGAACATCACGGCCGGGTAGACCTTCACCAGCGTGGCGACCGCCAGCACGACGAACGCCCACGGGTACCTCTTCTGCAGGAACAGCAGGAGCGCGCCGAGCGACAGGACCATCGCGATGGCGTCGAACCTGTCTATGACGAACTCCAGCATGATGATCATCAGGACCGCGTAGATCCACATCGCCTTCCTCTGGGAGTACCCGAGGGTCCTGGCGGTCCTGGAGATCATCTCCAGGCCGACCACGAAGACGACGAAGAGCATCACGACCCATCCGATCTCGTAGCCCCAGACGGTGCTGGCGAAGATGCGGGGGATGGCGATGAATATCAGGGCCAGCGGAGGGTACTCCATCACGGGGAGCGACCCGCTGAACAGGGTGGATGCGTTCCTCCACCTGTCCCTCATGACCTCGGTGTCGCCGCCCCAGTACCACACGCCGACGAGGAAGACTATGGACAGGGCGAGGAATACCAGCGAGATGACCGTGCGGGTGCGCCTGACGTCGTCACCCCAAAGCGTGTCCCTCATCCAGTCCAGCACCTGCATCCTGATTCCCCCGGCGAACCGCGTGTGTGCGGAATCGCGATTTGGTATATTACTGTGGCATGTCGGACGCTCCCGCTCAAATACGCGCAGGCGCATGGTCCCCGCATGGCGAAGGAGATCTCGGTCCTGGTCGTGGACGGCTACATCGACGACCCGGCGGCCCTGGGCGTGCCCCCGTACATCTCGCCGATGGTCCGCTCCATAGCGGGCGCGGCGCTCGACGCGGGCGCGGACCGCGTGGAGTACCTCACGGTCGACATGATCAGGGACGGCGCCAGGGTCCCCGACGCCAGCGTCAGCGTGGTGCTCTCGGGGAACACCGTCCCCGGGAAGTACCTCCGCTCGATGCCCATGTCCTCCAAGGAGCTGGAGGCCCTCGTCCCCAGGCTCGGCGGGTGGAAGCTGGTCGGAGGCTCCGCCGCGTCCGCCCTGGTGGCCGACCGCTTCGACTTCGCGATAAAGAGGGACATCGCCGCGTCGCTGTACGACGGCATGTCCGGGCTCGAGGTGGACGAGAGGCTCAGGACCCTGGACGAGTGGAACAGGTGGATGATGCTCGGCGCCGACATCGTCACGTCGCACCAGGACTTCCCCCAACCGCTGATCGCCGAGGTCGAGTCGTACCGCGGGTGCCACAGGTTCTCCTCCGGGGGGTGCTCGTACTGCGTCGAGCCGACCAAGGGCAGGCCCCTCATGCGCTCGCCGAACGACATCATCGCCGAGGCATCGAGGCTCAGGGAGCTCGGGGTCCGCAACCTCCGCGTCGGGGGGCAGACCTGCATCGTGTCCTACGGCTCAGACCCCGATTCGCCTGTTCCAACCCCGGTTCCGGAGACCGTGGACGACCTCTTCGAGGGGCTGCAGGCGCTGGGTTTCGACGTGCTCCACGTGGACAACGCGAACGCCGCCGTGATCGCAAGCCATCCCGACGAGTCGGCGCAGGTGCTCGATACCCTGGCGAACAGATGCACGGACGGGAACGTCCTCGCCCTGGGCATGGAGTCCGCCGACCCGCGCGTCGTCATGGAGAACAACCTCAACAGCACCGCCGACCAGGTGATTGACGCGGTGCGCATGATCAACCGCGCCGGTGCCTCCAGGGGACCGCGCGGGATGCCGAGGCTGCTCCCGGGGATCAACCTCATCTGCGGGCTCGACGGCGAGACGTCCGCCACGTACACGATGGACATGGAGATCCTGGAGCGCATCAGGGACGAGGGCCTCATGGTCCGCAGGATCAACATCCGCCAGGTGCTCCCGGTAAGGAAGGACTTCAGCGTCAGGGTCGACCAGCGCAGGTTCAAGAGGTTCAAGGAGCAGGTCCGCGAGGACATCGACCGCGTGATGCTGGAGCGCGTGGCTCCGCGCGGCACCGTCCTGAAGGATGTGTACATGGAGCTCCAGGACGGCAACGTCACCTTCGGGAGGCAGATCGGCTCCTACCCGCTGCTGATCGGCGTCCCGTACAAGGTGAACACCGGCGAGTTCCGCGACATCTACGTCATCGACTGGGGATTCCGTTCGATCACCGGCGTGACCTACCCGTTCGACATCAACAGGATGCCCATGTCCGCGCTGGAGGCCCTCCCCGGGATCGGAAGGAAGCGGGCCCAGCGCATCGCGGCCGAGCGCCCGTTCGACGGCCCTGAGGACCTGCTGCGCGTGCTGGAGGACCCGAACGTCCTCGAGGGCATCCGCGACATCGTCACGTACCGAGAGCGGCGCGACCGGCGCACAATTATCTAAGGGCACTGTGTTGGCATCGGCATATGGACACCGAGCGCGTGGCGAAGTTCCCGTTCCTGAAGGAGGCCAGCCAGTTCGTCGAGGACAGCGGAGCCGACATAGGGAGCCTCATCACGTCGCCGTCATTCGAGCCCGCCCGCACCAGGGGCGTCAGGCGCATCCTGGACGCGCTGGACCGCTCGGAGGTGTCCTACGTCCCGATGGTCAGGGCCAGCGAGTACGACCGCCTCATGGAGGTCCTCTCGTACCCGTACGCCAGGATGATCGTTTCCGCCGTGGGCGACAGGTTCCTGACCAAGCGCTACGCCCTGGCCGAGGCCGTGAGGATGAACGGAATCCTCGTGGGCGAGGACCGCGCCACCGTGGTCGAGGTCTCCGACCAGCTGAACGTCCCCTCGTCCGCGGATCCGGACGGAATCATGAGGATGCGCTTCTCCGACTACCTCAGACTGGCGAACCGCCTCAAGAGCGTGGACTGGAAGCTGATCAACTGCGACATCCACGACGGGATGGTCTACCTGCCGCAGGAGAAGTTCAGCCGTCTGATGCAGAACGCGCTGCAAGACAAGATCGAGTCCGAGCTCCCGCTGATGACGCCGGACGAGTTCAAGCCGTACCTCAGGGGCGACGTCACCGCGGTTCAGATGGTCCTCATCGAGACCAAGGCGAAGTTCAGCCCCACCGGCGGCCAGGGGATGAAGAGCGAGTACCTCCCGCCGTGCATCCTCAGGATCATGGAGATGTCCAGGCAGGGCATGAACCTGCCCCACAGCGCCAGGTTCGCGCTTGTCACGTTCCTAAACGCGCTCGGGCTGAGCTACGACGAGATCATCCGCGTGTTCGCCGAGTCCCCGGACTTCGACGAGTCCAAGTCCGAGTACCAGATCAAGCACATCACCGGGGAGCTCAACGGCACCGAGGGGTACACCCCGCCGGAGTGCGCGACCATGAAGACCAACGGCCTCTGCTACAACCCGGACACGCTGTGCCAGCAGGAGTGGATGACCCACCCCCTGAAGTACTACCGCTCCAAGTCCGGGAACACCAGGAAGAGGCAGGACGGCGACGGGGCGCAGGGCGGGAAGCCCCGGTCGGAATGATCTGTGACCGCTGCATTTCATCCAATCAAACGGTCACAATTCATCCAACAGAAATGCCACATTTCATCCATTTTTCATCATAGCCAGATGATTACCTTGACTACAGATTGTGGCTGACACCGTAAGCATTGATTTAATTCACAAGTCTCACAATAAAATAGTCATAAGTCTCACAATACAGATATATCATTAATGACATTCACAACCATGAAATACATCCCGCGCATCGTAGATGAGGAGCTTGAAACGAAACTCAAGAGCCGCGGCGCAATCTATATCGATGGCCCTAAATGGTGCGGGAAAACGACAACCGCCGAAAAACATGCCAAGAGCGTCGTCTACATGCAGGACGAAGATTCAAACAACCTTGCCATGGCGGAGATCAAGCCATCGGAACTCCTAAAGGGCAAGAACCCCCGCCTTATTGACGAGTGGCAAATGGCTCCGAAACTATGGGATGCCATCAGATTCAGCGTCGATCAGCGTGAAGGTCACGGACTCTACATCATGACGGGATCCGTCTCCGTCAAATGGAAAGAGAAAAAACACTCCGGCATGGGGAGAATGTCAAGAATCAGAATGAGAACCATGAGTCTCTGGGAATCCGGGAATTCCACTGGAGAAGTTCGTCTCTGCAACCTTTTCCAACCGGATGACGTGTCCGGACATTCTGATCTGGATCTGGATGACATAGCCGATCTCGTAACCAGAGGCGGATGGCCAGGAGCCGCGGGGTTCGATTCTCAAACCGCCCGCGGGATTGTGGCAGAATACTGTGACCTGTTGCTGGATTCAGAAATAATGAGCATTGACGGCAGGAACAGGAGCAAGGACAAGATGAAGGCTCTTCTCAAATCTCTGTCAAGAAACACATCCACTCAAGTCTCTAATGCAAAACTGATTGAGGACATCGAAGCTCATGAAGGTAAAAAGAACAGTGTTAGTGTGAACACCATCTCCGATTATCTCTCCGTCCTAGAGAGAGCCAATGTCACTGAAGATCTGGAGGCATGGAGCACATCGCTAAGGTCCAAGGACATAGTCAGATCATCTCCCACACGCCACATGACCGACCCCGCAATAGCCGCATATTTCCTGAATGCCAAGCCCGCGAACCTGAAAGGGGACCTCAAAACGTTTGGCACCCTGTTCGAATCGCTGGTCATCCGCGACCTGCGCGTGTACGCCCAGTCCATCGGTGGCGAAGTCTACCACTACAGGGACTCCAGGGACCTGGAAGCCGATGCGATCGTATTGCTCGACGACGGGCGCTGGGGAGCCATCGAGGTGAAGCTCGGCCCTTCCAGAGTCGACGAGGCCGCCGATCACCTCAAAACACTGGCTGAAAGGGTGGACAACGGAACCGAACCGTCATTCCTGGCAGTTATTATCGGATGGGGATACGCATACACCCGCCCCGACGGGGTACACGTCATCCCCATAGGATGCCTCAGAAACTGAGGATCACTCCTCTTCCTTCCTCTCCCCGTCCGCGGGGTACATCTTCCCCAGGTTGCGCCAGGTGATGATCGCCCTCTGGATCGCCGTGAGGTTGCCCACGACCGCGAACCAGAGCATCATGATCTCCATCCAGCAGAGGGTGATGCCGAAGACGGTGAACTCCCCGTACCCGAACTGCATCATCACGTACTGGATGATCGGGAACAGCGTGGAGAGCACGACCCTGTCGGCCCTTCCGAGCAGCCCGGCGTAGAGCCTCGGCGCCCCGATGGCCTGGGCCTGCGTGCCCATGTACGAGGTGAGCAGGGTGCCGACGAGTGCCAGCATGCCCAGGTACGGGTCGCACCATGTGGCGCAGAAGGCCACTCCGCCGATCATGAAGACGTCGGCGTACCTGTCAAAGACGTGGTCCAGGTAGTCCCCCTTGGGACCGGCCTTGCCGGACAGCTTGGCGACCTTCCCGTCCAGGGCGTCGAAGTACCCGGAGACGATGGTCATGAGGGCTCCGACCAGAAGGAGCCACTCGTAGCCCTCGGTGCCGCTCAGGTAGAATATCAGGCCGCAGAGGAACGCCAGGATCAGCCCGATCCACGATATCGTGTTCGGATTGACGTTGATCAGCTTCCTGGCCACCGGGGTCAGCGCGAAGTCGACCCTTGCCCTCTGTCCGTCTAGAACCATTCTTCCATCTCCGTTGACCAGTCTGTGCTGCCCGGGGGGTAATCGGACGCATGCCCACTTATGATTTTCTCCGCGGCGTCCGCGATCTCCGCGACTGTCGCCGACGTGGTGTCCAGCTCCCCCACGGGGATGTCCGTCTCCGTAGCCTCCACGAGGATCTCGTCGAGGATCTCGGCCTGCACGTTCTCGCGGACCTTCGCCTCGGAGTACCCGCGGGCCATCAGGCGCTCCGCCAGGACCGCCGGGCGGCACCTGAGCACGACGATGCCGCTGGAGTCCATGAAGTGGGACAGGTGGCTGTCGAGGATCACCGTGCCCTCCGAGTCGCGGAAGCCGTCCAGGGCGTCGTTGAAATCGTCCAGGTCCACCTCGTAGGTGTCGCGCTCCTCGTCGTAGTCGCCGAGGAGGCCGTGCTCCCTCAGGAAGGCCTTGCCGTCGACCACGTCCCATCCGCGGGAGCGGAGCTCCGCAGAGACGGAGGACTTGCCGGTACCGGGGGTTCCCGTGAGGCAGAAGAGGGTCATGCCGCCGTGATGGCGGGGCCCGGTAAAGAAGGTTGTCCGGACTACGTTAAATCACCGCAACGCGTCCGAGTCCGCATGGAAGGGGACAGGGCAAGGCGCTACGCCGTTTTCGCGGCGGGCGTCGTGATAACCGCCGCGGGGAACGTGGTACTCACGCGCGCGGCCGTCGGCAACTCGCCGCCAGTCACGATACCGTACGTGCTGTCCGAGACCCTCCCGCTGTCCTATGGGACGTTTACGATGCTGTTCAACTTCCTGCTGGTCGGGATACAGGGCGCCGTGTCCTGGAGGTCTCTGGACCGCGCCGGGAAGATGGATCTCGTCCTCGAGCTGGGGGTGGCCGTCGTCTTCGGGGCGCTGATGGACCTGTTCATGATCCTGCTGGGCGGGTTCAGCCCGGAGGGCATCCCGCTGAAGTGCGCCTGCCTCGTGATCGGCCTGGTGTTCACCGCGTTCGCGGCGTACATCCAGGCAGTGGCGGACGTGACGATGCTCCCCGCCGACGGCGTGTCCTATGCGATAGCCGTCCGCTCCGGGAGGAGATATGGAATCGTGCGCGTGTCAGCGGACACACTGATGGCTGTAATCGCAGCTTGCATAGGGTTCGCCACTGTCGGATACGCCGCCGGGATCGGTCCGGGGACTGTGGTAATCTGCCTGTTCACCGGAGTCCTCGCCAACATCATGATGTCCCGCCTCGGGCGCCTGACGGAGCTGCTGGTGCCGGGAAGGAGCCTGGAGACGCTGGCGGAGGGCGAGAGAAAACGAAGGCGTATTACCAATTGGTTATATTATATCGAATGCTTTTTCAGGAATCATGCCCGGAGATCTGTCCCCCGACGGCCGCCGAATGATCGGTTCTGCGGATTATGAAAGAGCTCATACTGAAGCCATCCGAGACACGCTGGAATGACCCGAGGACATTCCAACATGTCAATATAACAAGAAGGTTCCAGTGACGCTATCGACGGTTCCAAACCGCTTTTTAAAATGTTTCCGGAGGGGGCCGGGCATAGGGCAGCCCCCTCCGCACGCCCGGATCAGAACTTCCTGGCGCTGACCCTGTCGATGGCCTCAGTGATGCAGTCGTACACCCCGGGGAACACGCTCATGCCCAGTCCGCGGGTGAGGCAGGGGATGAAGCTCGTCGTCCCGATGGCGTCGCACTGCTGCTCCACGTACCTCGTGACGACGTCCGCCTTCCAGTCGGGGATGTCCACGAACGCGTCGTCGATGCCGCCCATGAAGGTCAGCCTGTCGCCGTACCTGTCGATGAGGTCGGGGATGTTGTTGTCCGCCACGGGACCCTGCCAGATGTCCACGCCCAGGTCGCACCAGATCGGCACGAGGTTCGCGGCCCAGCAGTCGCTGTGGTGGATGACGATCTCGCCGCCCAGCTCCCTGAAGTGGTCGTAGATCCTCTTGTAGGGCTTGTAGAAGAACTTCCTGTGGGACTCCGGGTCGAGGAACGAGTTGATCGCGGTTCCCCAGTCGTCGTGGTGGAACAGGACCTCCGGCTCGATGTTGGCGAAGACCTCGTCCAGGGACTGGATCTCCCAGTCGGCGAAGTAGTCGATCATCTCCTGCATCTCCTCGGGGTGCTCGTAGTACTCGACGAGCGCCTCCTGCATGCCCAGATGGAAGTGGGTCCTCTCGAACAGACCGGTGAGCATCGCGATGCCCAGGAACTTGTCGCCTCCCCTGATGCCGGCGGCCTGCTCCTTGGTGGGCGCCCAGTCGGCTGCGGTGAACTCCATGGACGGGGGCTTCACGTAGTCCTGCCAGTGGGTGATGTCCTTGACCACGGTCCCGGACGGGTGGGGACCTCCGGATCCGGCGGGGAAGTGCTGGGGGACGCCCCATCCGTCCTTGAAGTCCGGGGTTCCGGCGAAGAAGGGCCCGAGGTTGTAGGACCTGAACAGGACCGGGTCGAACACCATGTCGAAGAACCCGTACTGGTTGACGTAGCGGTCGGGGCAGCCCTTCTCGTGCTTGAGGGACTCCCTCAGGTTGTCCTTGATGGAGAGGGGCTTCCTCTCGGAGTGGCCGACCTGGCGGATGGCCGGCTCCAGGAGATGGCGCCTGATGCCTGTGAACTCCTCCGCGGTCTCCTCCGAGGCCGCGGATCCCCTGCCCATGGCGGCCATGGCGACCTCCCTGGACTCGGCGGAGACCTCGGCGACGGTCTTCCCGGACTTGATCTCCTTGGCCCTCTGCGACGCGGAGGCCGCGTCGGTGGTGTAGATGTCGGCGCCGATCTCGTCGGCGTAGAGCTGGTCCATGGTGGCCCCGCCGACCATGACGACGACGGTGTCCTTCACCTCGCTCTCCTTGATCGACTCGACGACGGCCTTGAGGCTGGCCCTGGTGGGGGTCATCGACGAGGACGCGGCGACATACCTCACGTCGCCCTCCTCGCGGACGGTCTCCAGGAACTTCTCGTTGGGGACGTCGGATCCGAGGTCGATGACCTCCAGGCCGATGCCCTCCAGCATGATGGACACGATGTTCTTCCCGATGTCGTGGACGTCCCCCATGACGGAGCCGACCACGGCCTTCCCGGCCTTGGACACGGTGGCGTCGCCCTTCAGGTGGGGCTTGAGGACCTCGAGCCCGGACTGCATGGTCTTCGCGGCGACCAGCATCTGGGGCATGAAGATCTTGTTCTCCTTGAATCCGGCCCCGATCTCGTCCATGGCGGAGATCATGCCCTCGTCGAGGATGGCTCCCGGAGCGGCCCCGGAATCCATCGCCTTCTGCACGAGAGAATTGATGTTTTTAATGTCGTAATGAAGGATTGCGTTCCTCACATTGTCGATTTCTGTGGTCATTTTGTTTCCTCCTATTGGTGTTTGGATGAAAATTTCGTACAACAGTATATAAAACAATATGTTGGATGGGTTGGTAATAATGACATTATAACCATGTTATTACAGACATACTGGCTATGCGAAATTATAACGATGGAATAATATATCCATAGCATGTATCCTAGTACTGATGTCCTACAGGGTGGTCCAGAAGGTCAAGGGGAATTTCTACCTCTACGAGGTCGAATCCACGTGGGATCCGGTGAAGAAGAGCTCGCGCCAG
>JAUNXZ010000058.1 GCA_030539515.1 Thermoplasmata archaeon | reverse complement strand
GCCATCACCTGGTTCCTCGTGATCTGGTCCATCCTCGTGTACGCGCCCATGGCCCACATGGTCTGGGGAGACGGGCTTCTGGCCAACCTCCCCTGGGACCTGGCCACCCTCGACTTCGCGGGCGGTACCGTCGTCCACATCTGCGCCGGTACCACCGGCCTGGCGCTCGCCGTCTACCTCGGCAAGCGCAATTCCAGGACCATCAAGAGGGCCCACAGCATCCCGATGGTCTTCTTCGGGTGCTTCCTCCTCTGGTTCGGATGGTTCGGGTTCAACGGCGGATCCGGGCTGGCCGCCAACGACCAGGCCATCAGCGCCATGGTCGTGTCCATGATCGCCTCCGTCTTCGCCATGGCCGCTTGGGCCGTCGTCCAGTACCTGCACGTCGGCCGCGTGGGGGTCCTCGGACTCGCCGCCGGAGCCATCGCGGGACTGGTCGCCATCACCCCCGGCGCGGGGTACGTCACGCCCGTCTGGTCCGCCGTGATCGGACTGGTGGGCGGCGTCGTGTGCTACTTCGGGGTCATCTTCTTCCGCAACAAGTCCGGCATCGACGACGCCCTGGACGTCATGGGCGTCCACGGTGTCGGAGGTATCTGGGGAGCCATCGCCACCGGCCTGTTCGCCGAGTCCGGCTACGCCGCCTACGGCGGCCTCGTCACCGCCGGCGACTGGCAGCTGTTCGTCGGGAACATCGTCGCGGTCGTCGTGACCGTGGTGTTCTGCTTCGTGGTCTCCTACGCAATAATCTGGGTGATCGGCAAGTTCATGAGGGTCCGCGCGACCGAGAGCGAGGAGCTCATCGGACAGGACCTCGTCGAGCACGGAGAGCCCGCCTACGTGATGTGATAACGATGAAAATGATAATCGCGATTGTAAGGCCCGAGAGGCTGCAGTGCGTCAAGGACGGGCTGTCCAAGATCGGTGTGAACGGTGTGACCATCTCCCACGTCACGGGACGCGGGGAGCAGATGGGCCTGGTCTTCACGACCAGGGTCGGGGAGTTCGTGGTCGACGAGATCGAGAAGGTCAAGCTCGAGATCGTCACCGACGACGAGAAGGTCGACGAGGTCATCGCCAAGATCAGGGAGAAGGCCGAGACCGGCCACCCCGGCGACGGCAGGATCTTCGTCCTCCCCGTGGAGCAGTCCATCAGGATCAGGTCCGAGGACTCCGCCCCCAAGGAGTGAGGTCCCCGGGATCCCCCCTAAACCTCTTACGAAACGCTTTCCAAACCCTTTCCTTCTCAATATACATACATCTATAAGGGGCGGGCCTCCGCGCGTTGGAGCCGTTCCGTGTGTTTCCGAGCATTAGACATTTGTCTAATGAAACAGGAAATACTGTGTGTTTTGTGCAGTTTCATCCGATTAGGAACGATATTTGCGCGATTTTAGGACAACTAAATCGATGTTTGACGGTTACGTTAATATATCATTAGACATTTGTCTAGATTATCTCAAAAACGAGATACAATCAATCGGAGAGTGAATCGGTTTGAAGTTTGCAATGAAGATCGTCGCCGGGCTGATCGCCCTGGTGTCGCTGACGGTGTTCGCACTGCCTGTGGCATCGGCCGCGTTCCCCGAGGGCATGGACACCACGTCCAGCGTGTTCATGTTCTTCTGCGGCATGCTCGTGTTCATCATGGCGCCCGGCATCGCGCTGTTCTACGGCGGCATGCTGAGGAAGCAGAGCATGACATCCATGATGGCCCAGTGCATCGGTGTGATGGCGCTCGTGGGCGTCATCTGGTGGGTCGTCGGATACTCCCTCGCCTTCGGCGGCGACGGGACTTTCATCGGTAACCTGGACCACATCTTCGGGAACGGGCTGTCCATCGACGCGGAGTTCGGCTCCGAGTCCCTGCAGTTCTTCTTCTTCCAGGGATGCTTCGCAATCGTCACGGGCTGCATCGTGTTCGGTGCGACCGCCGAGAGGATCAGGTTCCCCGCGGTCGTCGCCTTCCTCGCGCTCTGGTCCTTCCTGGTCTACGCCCCCATGGCCCACATGGTCTGGGACGGAGGACTCCTGTCCGGATGGCTCGAGGAGATCGGATTCCCCGCGCAGGACTTCGCCGGAGGAACCGTCGTGCACATGTGCTCCGCCATCTCCGGCGTCGCAGCGGCGATCGCCATCGGGAAGAGGAGCAGCAGGATCTCCAAGGGGAGGTCCCACAACGTCCCGCTCATGTTCCTGGGCGCCATGATCCTCTGGGTCGGCTGGTTCGGGTTCAACTGCGGATCCGAGGGCGCCTTCGACGAGATCGTCGTCCTCGCCATGGTCAACACCCTCCTGGCCTCCGCGGTCAGCACCGTGGTGTGGATCGTCATCCAGTACTTCCACGTCGGACGCATCAGCGTCACCGGCATGTGCGCCGGCGTCATCGCCGGTCTGGTCGGAATCACGCCCGGATGCGGGTTCGTGGAGCCCTGGGCGGCGGTCATCATCGGAGCCATCGCCGCGGTCATCGTCTACTTCGGCATCATCTTCATGCGCGACAAGTCCGGCATCGACGATGCCCTGGACGTCATGGGCGTGCACGGAATCGGAGGCATCTGGGGCTGCATCGCCGTCGGAATCTTCTCGGTCTCCCAGTACAGCTGGGTCGGCATCGGCGGACTCATCGAGGGCGAGTGGACCATGCTGGTCGGACAGCTCGTCAACGTGGTCTTCACGCTGGTGTACTGCCTCGTCGTGTCCTTCGTCATCATGAAGGTCATCGACATGGTCATGAAGGCCGCCACCGGCAAGGGAGCCGCCCTCACCGAGGAGGAGCAGATGATCGGCTCGGACATCATCGAGCACGGAGAGCCCGCATACGTGATGTGATACCCATGAAGATGGTAATGGCAATAGTCAGGCCCGAGAGGCTGCAGTGCGTCAAGGACGGACTCAAGGACATAGGGATCAACGGGGTCACCATCACCCACGTCACCGGACGCGGGGAGCAGATGGGGCTCGTGTTCACCACCAGGGTCGGCGACTTCGTGGTCGACGAGATCGAGAAGGTCAAGCTGGAGATCGTGGTGGACGACGACACCGTGGACACGGTCGTCGCCAAGATCAAGGAGAAGGCCGAGACCGGCCACCCCGGGGACGGGAGGATCTTCATCATCCCCGTGGAGCAGTCACTGAAGATCAGGACGGAGGCACCCAAGGAGTGACGGCAGACAGCAACTGAGCAACCCAGGGGGGCGGTGTCATCCCCGCCCTCCTCCCCGCGGCAATTTCCCATGGTACCCGCCGCGGGGGAATCCTCCAATTCTCAAACATCGACGGGCGACCGCCCTTTTCAGAAGAGTCATCCGGAAGATCCCGGGGGATGCACGGACATCCGGTCCGGGCATCGCATCGCAGAGGCCGCGGCGCGGAGAAGCCTCCCGGCCACGGAGCATGGGAATGGAAAGGGATGGTAGCGAGGGGTCGATTTGAACGACCGATCTCCGGGTTATGAGCCCGACGGGATATCCTGGCTACCCCACCTCGCTATAAGGCACCCTAGACGGGTGCCGTATTTAATGTTTTGTAGAGGCCGGCTCAAAAGAGCTTCTTCAGGAAGAGCAGGTCGTCGATCTTGCCCTTGACCTGGATCTTCTTCAGCACGTAGGCGCGCATGGGCCTGAGGCTGCCGTCGATGAGCCCCTGCAGGTTCTCCGGGGTGGTGGTGACGGTGACGTCCGCGTTGGGATCGAGCCCCTCCTCGAAGCTGTAGATGTGGGCATCCTTCAGCTTGAGGGTGTAGGTCTCCTCGCCGAGGTCCAGGTTGAACACCTTCTCCAGGTGCTCGACCTCCTTCTTCACCTCCGGGTCCTTCTCCATCTTCCTGTGGAACTTGTCGATGACCGCCTGAATCTCCTGCTTCATGCTCATGTGGCTCACCAGTCGTCCAGCCTTCTGACGGCCTTCGCGGACATCATCTGTCTCACGGGCTCCCAGGACCTCCTCGCGTGCGGAGGAGGGCAACCGTTATCCCTCATCCAGTCCGCTATGAAGTCCATGGTGTAGTGGTCGCTGGGATACCCGCTCCCGAAATCCCCGAGCTCGGCGTGGAGCTCCTCTATCATGCGGTCGCGGGTGACCTTAGCCACTATGGAGGCTGCAGATACCACAGGGTACGTATCGTCGGCTTTATGCTTTGCTATGATTGTCGGGCCTTGAACCTTAGAATCTAGCCGGGCGGCGAATTTCGCCTCGTTGACGTCCGGGCAGTCCGCGTAGGCCTCGGAGCAGGGGTTCCTGGACACGGCCTCCGCGAACATGTCGAGCTCCACGTCGTTGAGGGACACGGCCTTCCTGCGCTCGTCTATGTCTGCCGCGCTCGCGACCACGACGCACCACGCGTCGGCCTTCTCGACGATCTCGGCGTACATCCTGTCCCTGGCCTTCGGGGTGAGCTTCTTCGAGTCCCTCACGCCTATCTGTGCCAGGACATCGTCGTCCTCCACCCAGACGGCCCCGACCACGAGGGGTCCCATGACCGATCCCCTGCCGGCCTCATCTACTCCGCAATGCATTTCCAACCCGCATCCTGGTAGTTTCCGTTATTTTAATATCGTAACGGGGTTAAGGTGCACCTATGACTCTGAAGTGCGACCTGCAGTACGGCAAGGGCGATGCCAGCTATAAGCTCACCCGTGTCGGCGTGCGGAACGTCCGCAAGCCCGTGGTCATCCGCAGGGAGGGCCTCGGGAGCCAGCTCAACAACACGCTCAGCTGTTCCATCGACATCTTCGTGGACCTCCCGGCCGAACAGAAGGGATCGCACATGTCCAGGAACGTGGAGGTCCTCAACGAGGTCGTCCAGGAGAGCATGGTCAATCCCGTGACCGCGCTGGAGGACTTCGCCGCGGACATCTGCAGGAGGCTCCTGGTCCACCACGAGTACGCGCAGAACGCGGAGGTCCACATCTCCGCCGAGTACTACAAGCCCAACAAGACCCCCCAGGGCAGGGACACCTTCGAGATCTACACGCTCCTCGCCGGCGCCACCATCGTGCGCGGCGGGCCCCTCAGGAAGACCATCGGCGTCCGCGCCGTGGGGATGACCGCGTGCCCCTGCGCCCAGCAGACCGTCACCGAGATGCTGGAGTACTCCGGCGACATGCCCGTCATGTCCCACAACCAGAGGAACGTGTGCACCCTGGAGGTCGAGATGCCCGAGGACGTCGGCATCGAGGCCGAGGACCTCATCGACCTGGTGGAGGCATCCTTCTCCACCCCGACCTTCGAGCTCCTCAAGAGGCCCGACGAGGGACAGGTCGTCATCAACGCCCACAGGAACACCAAGTTCGTCGAGGACATGGTCAGGGGCGTCCTGGAGAGGTTCGTCGCGAAGTACGCCGACCTGCCGGACGATGTCGTCGTCGACGTCAAGAGCAACTCCGAGGAGTCGATCCACAAGCACGACGCCTACGCGGAGAGGTACGCCACCCTGGGCGAGCTCAGGATGGAGAACCAGTAAAACCGTAAGGGGAGGGGGTTCGCACCCCCTCATTTTCCTATTATTATCAGGCGGAGGGCCCGAAGGTCTCCACGACCCTGTCGAGCTCCGCCCTTATGGGGATGTGCTGGGGGCAGGCGTCCTCGCACTTCCCGCACTTGATGCACTTGTCCGCGCGCAGCTTGCCCTGCATGTCCACGTTCCATCCCATCTGCCTCTCGGCGAAGTCCTTGTTCCCGTAGAGGGTGACCATGTTCATCGAGGTGAACGAGCCGGAGATGCCGATGGCCTTGGGGCAGACCTTGGCGCAGTAGTCGCAGGAGGTGCAGGGGATGATGTCGATGGCCGCGAGGACCTCCGAGGCCTTGTCCAGGGTCTTCCTCTCGCCGTCGGTCAGGTGCTCGAAGCCCCTCATGTAGGACAGGTTGTTCTCCATCTGCTCCACGTTGCTCATGCCGGAGAGCACCACGGCGACCCCGTCGAGGTCGGCCGCGTAGCGGACCGCCCAGGACGCGACGGACATGTCCGGCTCCGCATCGGTGAGGATCTTGGCGACGGACTCCGGCGGGGTGGCCAGCAGGCCTCCCTTCACGGGTTCCATGACGATGATCGGGACGTTGTGCTTCCTGGCGACCTCGTAGCACTTCCTGGCCTGGATGAGCGGGCTCTCCCAGTCGGCGTAGTTGATCTGGAGCTGGACGAACTCCATGTCCGGGTGGGCGGTGAGGATCTCGTCGACCTCCTCCGCGGTGGTGTGGGCGGAGAACCCGTAGTGCCTGATCTTGCCCTGGGCCTTCATCTCCTTGACGAAGTCCCACATCCCGAAGTCGTCGAAGACCTTGGTGCGGGGGGTCCCGAGGTTGTGGAGCAGGTAGTAGTCGATGTAGCCGGCGCCGGTCCTCTGGAGGGTCAGCTCGAGCTGCGCGACGGCGTCCTCGCGGGTCTTGCACTGGATCCATGCGGCGTTCTTGCTGGCGAGCACGAAGCTCTCGCGCGGGTAGCGCTCGACCAGCGCCTGGCGGATCGCGTCCTCGCTCCCGCCGTACGCCCAGGCGGTGTCGAAGTAGTTGAAACCCGCCTCCATGAACATGTCAACCATCTGCTTGGTCTGCTCGACGTCGATGGCGCCGTCCTTCTGGGGGAGCCTCATCAGGCCGAACCCCAGCTTCCCTTTGACCTCCTCGAAAGCCATGCGAATATCCTCCGTAGCGGCCATGCCCGCCGCTGTTCGGTGGTAGATTACAAGGTGTAATTTAAGGGATTCGATGGTGACTCGGAGTTCCTCCGAATCCCCGTGTGAAAAGGAAATGGGACGCCCCCTCGACCGAGGGGGCGGTCCGTTTCACTCGTCCTCGATCCTCTCGAGCTTCTTGTCCATCACGGAGATGTCGCAGACGTAGACGTCCTGCGGGCACTCGAGGTCGTCGAGGCATCCGACCCAGTACACGACGAGGCCGGGGCCGAACAGCTGCGTGTAGGGAACCAGCTGCTTCCTGGCGTTGAACCGGAACTCGGTGTTGTCGCCGAAGGAGGCCTTGCTCTCGACCCAGAAGATCTTGTGGCCCTCGTATATCACCGGCTTGTCCAGCAGGCAGTCCGGGGTCTTGGTGAACTCGGTGCCGCGGAGGTCGTTCTCGGTGCGGTACGTGATGCCCTGGCCGTCGAGCCACTCGTGGAGCAGCCCCTCGCCCCAGATGCCGCGCTCCCTCTGCCTGTCGTTGGCGTCCGGGGAGTACACTATGTCGTTCCTGACGGCCTCGCGCACCTCGGCGGCGGTCTCCTCGCTCTCCAGGAGCGTGGGGTCGCGGATGTAGGACCAGAACTCCTTCTTGGACGCCCCGTCCTCCTGGAAGATGAACATCGCCACCAGGAGCGGGGGGAAGCGGTACTTCTTGGAGAGGTCCATGATGGACATCCCCTTCTTCCACTCCTTCAGCATCTTGGCGGAGGCGTTCTTCACCATGTAGAAGCGCTTCTTCACCTCGCGGGTGGTCTTCTGGGTGAAGAGGCTGTCGAGCATGCGCGGGTCGTACTGCGCCTCCAGGCGCTTGACGTCCTCCGGCGTGTTCAGCTCGTTGTACAGCTTCTTGTACTCTTCGTACTGCATCGGATCACTGGCCGAGCTTGGCGCACAGGTCCTCCACCGCGGCGAGGACGACGTCCCTGACCATGCTGGTGGGCGGGCAGTAGGCGTTCTCGGCATCGGCGAGGAAGGACTCCGCGGTCCTCTTGTCGATGACGGCGGCGGTCAGCCAGTCGATGCGGCCGGTGGCCTCCTCGCCGGCGACGATCTGGGCGCCGATGATCCTGTGGGTGCTCCTGTCGGCGAGAACCTTGACGATGAGGTCCTTGCCGCCCGGGTAGTACCTGGCGCGCGTGAGTCCCTGCGCCTTGCCGCAGACGACGTCGATGCCGTACCAGGAGGCGAGCCCGAGCGAGAGGCCGGTCCCGGCGATCTGGTAGTTGCCGACGAGGCTCACCCAGGGGCTGGCGACGGGCCCGAAGACCCTCCTCTCGCCGCCCGCGGCGTTGTTGCCGGCGACGATGCCCTGCCTGACGGCGGTGGAGCCCAGCTGGCTCATGGTGGCACCGGGCATGACCGCGGACTCGCACTGCACGAGGTCCCCGGCGACGTACACGTCGGGCACCAGGCGGCCCCTCCTGTAGGCGTTCATGGTGGGCGCGGCGATGACGGCGTTGAGCTGTCCGATGTCGAGCCCGAGCGCCTTGGGGATCTCCAGGTTGGCGCGGACGCCGGTGGCGAAGATCATGACCTCGCACGGATAGTCCACGCCGGCGGCGGTGACCGCCTCGACCTTCCCGCTGCCCTTGACGGCCTGGATGGGGGCCTTCATGACGAACTTGACGCCGAGGCCCTCCAGGTCCTTCTGGATGATGTCGGCCATGTCCTTGTCCGCGATGCGCGGGATGACCTGGTCCATCATCTCGATGACGGTGACGTCCTTCCCCATCTCCCTGAGGGCGACGGCGAGCTCGAGGCCGATGACCCCGGCCCCTCCGATGACGACGCTCTTCGCGTTCTCGAGGGCCTTCTGGATGTTCTTCCCGTCCCTGACGGTCCTGACGACGAAGACGTTCTCCAGGTCCTTGCCCTCTATCGGGGGCACGAAGACGGTCCCGCCCGTCGCGACGACGAGGGCGTCGTACTGGTAGGTCTTCCCTCCGGCGGTGACCTCCTTCTTCTCCCCGTCGACGGCCTCGACTTTCGTCTTTATGACGACGTCGATGTCGCGGGACTCTTTGTAGAAGGCGGGGTCGTGCATGACGATGTCGGACCATCCCGTCTTCCCCTCGATGCCCCAGGGGATGGCGCAGGGCGAGTACGAGATGTCCTCGTCCTCGGTGATGACTGTGATCTGGGCGTCCTTGGATGCCTTCCTGGCGGACGACGCGGCGGACATACCCGCGGCGCCGGATCCGATGACAACGATCTTGGACATGTTTATCTGGGACCCGCATGCGCGCGTGCATTTAGAGGTTTTGCGTCCGATGAGCCCGAACCTGTTCCGGTACGCGCGAGTCTGGCACATCCGTCCGTCCCGTGCGAATCCATTTTAACCTGGTTCAGGATAACCACCGGCGATGAAGGAGAAGAGGTCCCCGTCCCAGCTGGAGGCTCTCTGGAAGGAGGGCGACATGGCCGGCGGCCGCAGGGTCGACGCGATGGTCATGATCATGCGCACCAACGGGTGCTGCTGGGTCAAGGGGGGAGGATGCACCATGTGCGGATACAGGGAGGCGTCCCTCGGCGGAGTTACCGAGGAGGGCCTCCTGAGCCAATTGGAGCAGGCTCTCTCCAGGTACAAGGGGGAGCCCTTCGTCAAGATCTACACCTCCGGCAGCTTCCTGGACGACAACGAGGTCCCGCCCTCCGTGAGGGCGAGGATATTCGAGGCGTTCGCGGGATGCGAGCGCATCCTGTTCGAGAGCCGTCCGGAGTTCATCACGCCCGGGTCCCTCGCCGACGTGCCGAAGAACGTGACCGTCGCGCTCGGGCTCGAGAGCTCCGACCCCGAGGTCCTCAGGACCGCGGTGCACAAGGGCTTCACCCCGGACGACATCCTACGCGCGGGGACCCTCCTCAAGGAGACCGGACTCGGCGTGAGGACGTACCTGCTCCTCAAGACCCCGTTCATGACGGAGAGGATGGCCATCGACGACGCGGTCCGCTCGGCGAGGTTCGCCGACGCGTTCTCCGACGAGATCTCGGTCAACCCCCTCAACGTGCAGAGGGGCACCTACGTGGAGCGCCTGTGGAAGAGGGGCGACTTCAGGTCCCCGTGGATCTGGTCCCTCATCGAGGTCTTCAGGCAGCTGTCTGGCACTGTGGACGCGAGGCTCATGTCGTCGCCTTCCGGAGGGGGAGCGTCGAGAGGGGTCCACAACTGCGGCGAGTGCGACGAGAGGGCCCTGAAGGCGATCGAGAGCTTCAGCTACAGCCAGGACATCTCCGACCTGGACGTCACCTGCAAGTGCCAGGAGAGATGGGCGGCATACATGGAGTCGGAGTCCCTGCTGGGGACGCCGGCCGACCTCGACAGGGGTCTGGAAAACGATTTGGCACTGAGGATGTGAGACCTTGGAGTACGACATCAAGAAAGGCTGGTTCAAGAACATCGAGGGCGACCTCCTCGAGAAGATGATGGCCGACGTGTTCGGCAACGTGAAGGCGGAGGGCGACCTGCTGGTGTCCTCCTACGGCGTCCTCGACAGGATCGAGGTGAAGGTCCTCGCCAAGGACAAGCTCGACATCGCCACCGTCAACAAGGAGGGCTGCTCCTCCGACGACTCGGCCATCCTCGACAGCAAGAGGCGCCTCAACGAGTTCGCCGAGAAGGCCACCGGGTTCGACGCCAAGGCCCGCATGAAGAGGGCCCAGAAGAAGGCCAAGGAAGGGAAGCTCTGAGCCCCCTCCCCCGAAACCCCTTCCCTCTTTCTCTCCCTATAATAGCGCGGGCATAGGGTTATATACGACACCCCTATACACACGCCTTAGATTGGACATA
>JAUNXZ010000057.1:5240-10551 GCA_030539515.1 Thermoplasmata archaeon | reverse complement strand
GCGTCCTCGCGGTCCAGCTTCGCGGGGTTCTTGTCCGGGCTCACGCCGGACTTCTCGCAGATCTCCGTCGCGATCCTGTCCGTTATCCTGGAGAAGTCGTTCTTCAGGAAGGCCTTCACTGTCTTCTGCGACGTGTTGCCCGCGTACTTCATGAGGTCGCCGATCTCCATGCCCTCGGGGTGCGGCTTGATCTCCTTCGGCCTGGGGGGCATGATGTCCGTGGCCCTCTCGAACACGTACCTCTTGCCCTCGGGGTCGTGGAACGTTATCTGCGCGTGCGGGTTCACGATGGCGGTGTCGCGCAGGTACTCGAACACCGACTGCTTGCCGGTGATGTACCTACCCTTGATCGTGTACTCGATGCTGGTCCCGTGCTCCCTGCCCTCCCAGTCGAACGCCTTGTCGTTGGTGACGATCGGACGGTTCGTCTTGGTGTCGATGACGATGTCCATCCCCCAGGCGACCTCGTCCTCGCCTTCGATCCTCGAGATGACGTGGGCGGGCTTGCCGGTGGTGATGTTCCCGTACATGACCGTCGCGGATATGCCGATACCCTGCTGTCCCCTGGACTGGCGGAGCGCGTGGAACCTCGACCCGTAGAGGAGGCGGCCGAACACGTTGGGCATCATCTTGTGGACGATCCCGGGACCGTTGTCCTCTATGCAGATCTTGTAGTCCTCGTCGTTGAGGCGGTCGATGCGGACCGATATGTCCGGCAGGATGCCGGCCTCCTCGCAGGCGTCCAGCGAGTTGTCGACGGCCTCCTTGATCCCCATCAGGAGGGACTTGGAGCGCGAGTCGAAGCCGAGGATCTGCTTGTTCTTCTCGAAGAACTCCGTGACGGAGATCTCCTGCTGCTTGGCGGCCAGCTTGTGGGCTATGGCCGTCTTCTTGCCCGCGCTCTCGGCGGGCTCTTTCTTAGAATCGTCAGAGGGCATCCGGATGGGTGGATTGCGAACGTGGTCTTAAGATGTGGCCTCGCTGGACGCGGCGTCGGCGGGAGGTCGGGCTCGGCGCCCCTTCCTCGATGCCTCCATGCATCCGAGGAGGGCATCGTGCAGAAAGGTGTCTCCGTCATCGTCTCGGGAGGTGAACAGCCCGAGCGGGTCCCATCCGGAGCCCCTCTTCTTCTCCACGTGGGAGGAGTACGCCCCCTTGGTGACCGTCCTCGCGACCTGGTCCAGGAACCTCTGACTGTCGGGGATGCGTATCTCGTGCATCTCGTTGGTCCTCACGTTCCACAGCACCCCTCTCTCGAGCTTCAGAGCCGCCATGTAGCAGGCGCACTGGAGGAAGTGCTCGTGCGACAGCTCGGACACGAACTTCAGCTCGTACACCGTGCCGTCCCTCACGGCGTCGGCGTACCCCATGGCGCTGAACCCGGGGGACCCGTCGCCCTTCCCGAAGTGCAGGACGCACCCGACCTGCACGTTCTCCTTCGGGGACAGTACGGTCCCCAGGCGCGCGAGGATGGCATCCAGCTCCGCGGGCTTCACGATTGGCGTGGTCACCTGCGTGAGGTACCTGTCCTGGCGCGTCTCCAGGGACACGAGCGCCAGGATTTTGGTGTCCAGCCTGGCCTTCCTGAGCTTCTCGCCGTTCTTCCAGGCCTGGTCCTTGTTGATCTGGAAGTACATGTCCAGGTCGCGGTTGATGTCGTAGCCCTCGAAGAACGCCGCCTCCTGGTAGATGCCGATGCACGGGGACAGGTCGATCAGCCCGTCGGAGGTGGGGATGTCTATGGGGGACGAGTCCTCCACCGGGATCCGGGTCTTCTGCAGCATGGAGTAGCATCTCTCGATGTCCTCGCGGTACTTGAAGTCGAACATCCCGGAGATGTCCACGTCCTCCATGTCGGTGTTCCCGGCCACGGGCGTGGCCAGCACCTTCTCGGTGAGCTTCCTGCCCCTGCCGGTGACGAAGACTATCATCCCCTTCCCGCGGCTGGCCGCCACGCAGAACGTGTTGCGGAGGATCTCGTACTTCGCGCCGGGCTTGTCCAGGCGGATGTCCCAATAGTCCTCGTCGAAGTTGCAGACCACGCACACCCTGCGCTCCATGCCCTTGCTCGAATCGTACGTGGTGAACACGGCGCAGGAGGGGTTCGGCTCGGTGACGCCGGCGTCCCTGTCCTGTATCGACGCGTAGACGGTGTTTTTGTTGAACCTGTCCGGGTGCCTGCGCTCCAGGTTGTTGAGTATCGAGGGCATCACGCCGGTGCGGGCCCCCAGGCAGAGGATGTCCCCGGGCATGCAGCCCGCCAGTATCCTCTCGGCCCCGCGCTGGTCCGTCTCCACGATCTTGCACCCGTCGTTCACGCCGACTATCCTCTTGCCCCAGACGCGGCCGAGCATGGCCGCGTGCGCTGGGGGCAGGCGGAAGCAGGTGGTGAACTCCAGGCGGATGTGGTCGCCCAGGAAGGAGGCGACGAAGGGCTCCACGTCCAGGGTGGTCTTGTCGTAGATCTTCTGGGCCATGTCGCCCACGGCCACGATCTGGATCCAGGGGTTGGCCTCCTTGATGCGGACCAGCATGTCCGCGATCTCCTGCTCTATGTCCTGGTACTCGTCGAGGACCAACACATCGAAGCGGCCGGGGTCGCAGTCCGACCTCAGGAAGGTCTGGATGAGGTCCTGCTTGCCGGCGGATATACCGTTCCTGGCGAGCACCCTGCCGGCGAAGCCGTGGTAGTTGGTGACGACGACGTTTGGCCTCTGGATCCTGGCCTGGGCGTCCGCCTTCAGGAGGCGGTTGTAGGTCAGGTACAGCACCATCGTGGTGACGGGGAACGCGTTGCAGAGGCTCTGTATGGCCGTGGTCTTGCCGCTGCCGATGCAGGCGTCCACGAGGATGTTGCGCCCCGCGAGCGCCTCGTCCACGAACCTCTGCTGCTCCTCCGACAGCTCCACAACCGCTCCGGCCATGGGGGCTGACTGCGCGCGCATGGTAGAAAAGGGTTCGCGCGTGCGTCAGCGCTGCATGCCCTGTCACGCCTTCTGCATGTACCCGCAGCGGGTGCAGACGTAGTAGCTCGAGGTCGACTCGCCGCCGAAGGAGCGCTCGCGCACCATCTGCAGCTCCATGATCCCCGCCTTCCCGTCCGCCGCGCACTTCGGGCAGACCTTCGTGTCGGCCATATCCCGTCCTCCTCAAAGCCCCAGGTGGCGGCGGTAGTCCGGCCCGACGTCGTCGGCGATGCCGGCGAGGTCGTCCAGGAGCTCGCGGCAGAACGCCGCGGTCTCCGCGTCCACCCTGTCCAGGAGCTCGTCCCCGGTGTTCCCGGAGGCCATCTCCATGTGCCTCTTCGCCGAGTCCGCCGCCCTCTGGAGCGCGTACTCCGTGTGGACGTCGAACAGGTCGTCGAGGTCGGGGACCGTGACCTCCGCGACGTCGTCGCTGTCCCTGTTCCTCCTGACGCGGGGCCCGGAGACCGAGGGGTCCACGACCACTATGCAGGCGAGGTTGTTGCGGACCGGGCGCATCCTCCTCGGCGCGAGTATCGAGATGACCTCGTCCCTCTCCTCCGCCGTGACGGCGAGGATCGCCGGAGGCTCGGGGTTCTTCTTCGGCCAGAGGACGCCGCCCTCGGGCTCTGCCAGGTCCTTCTGCTTCAGCATGACGGGCCTGCCGACCCTGCACATGACGCTGGGGAACCTGCTGGTGCCCCTGAGCCTGTTGGAGTAGGTCCAGCTGGTGTCCACCGCCTTCAGCGCGTCCAGCCTGATCATCGCGTCCGAGTGCGCGTTGTCAAGGAAGTTGAGCAGGGCGGTGTAGCGGGCCAGCAGGTCCAGGTCCCTGACGTACATGTCCGCGCAGACGTAGCGCCTGCCGAAGAGGTCGGGGTCCAGCATCCTCAGGAGGCATCCCGTCTCGAAGGCCGGGACGAACACACGGTCCTTCTCGATGCTCCCGCGGGACAGGACGCACTTCAGCACGCGGACGAAGAGCGACATCCCTGTCAGGGCAGCCTCGTGGGCCGCGCACGCCTCGGAGAGGCGGCCGCGGAGGCGCTCGGCCTCCATGTCGCGCCAGCGGATCACGCCCATGAGCGCGTCGTCCTCGCAGAACCTCTCCGCCCTCATGTCCGCCAGGTCGGTGGCGGTGTGGAACGATAGCATCGGCGATTTGGCGCACTTGGACGCCAGAGCCTCGACCAGGGGGAACAGCGGGACGGATGCCTCCTTTCCGGAGGACTCGGTCCCGGGGATCCCGAGGATGCGTGCGGTCTCGCCGTCCGTATTCGCGCGGAAGACCGCGGTCTCCCCGAGCATGTCGGAGAGGATGCGGTCGTAGTACCTCGCGCAGGTCTCCGCGATGCCGAGGCGCTCCTCGATCCCCGCGGCCCCAGCGGTGCCCCCGCAGCCGTCCATCGCATCCGCGACCGTCTGCGCGTCGTAGTCTACGTGGGAGATGTGGCGCAGCTCGTCATTGCGGCCGCCGATGTTCCTGAACGATGCCTCCCTGGCGCAGTCCGCCGCCAGCGCATCGTCTCCTCCGCAGGGGGACACCCCCAGGATGTGGGCGAGCGAGAACCTGGCGTGGACCATCATCTGGTCCATGGCCTTGTCCGAGAGCGGCACAACGCGGTTGAGGAAGAACTCCGTCAGCGCCAGCGCGTGGACGAACATCTCGCGCGCCCTCTCCGGCCCTCCGACGTCCAGCCTCCCGGTTCCCGGGATGCGCTTGGGGGTGGTGCACATCCCGATGCAGAACCTGCACGCCCAGAAGTCCATCTGGAAGGTAACGACCGCCTTGCCGGCGTCGTCGACGTGGAGGACGTGGCGGCCCTCCCCAGCGACGGACATCTCGTAGCTCATGTTGATTCCAGCCTCTTTCCTCTTATTATGTTTGTGCAGGCCCCCGGGAGGGGGCCCGCCGCGTTCACTCCTCGAACCTGATGCGCAGGAGCCTCCCGGACCCGCGGACCGCGTAGGCGTGGTCCGGGGGCATGGATGCGATCGTCGCCCTGTCCGCGTCCGTGGTCTCCCTGTCGGACAGGTCCAGCGTCCCCTCCAGGTGGGGCAGGCAGCTCGCCTCCAGGTCCAGCTCCGCGGGGCCGGCCCATCCGGCTGCGCGGGCCCTCCTGAGCAGGCGGCCCACTGAGTCGCCCCTCTGGGCGATGACCGTCACCGGGATCCCGGGGGACCCGGACCCGATGATGCAGTCGCTCTCGACCGTCCCCCTGTAGGGGTCGATCGTCATAGTGCGCCCGAAGCCCCCGGGGCCTCCCAGGGCCCTGACGATCGACTCCGCGATCCTCCCGGCGGCCATCGCAGCCAGGTGGGCCTCCACAGGGCGGCACGCCCCGACG
>JAUNXZ010000057.1:0-5140 GCA_030539515.1 Thermoplasmata archaeon | reverse complement strand
GCCCCGACGGTGGTGCAGGCCACCAGGGGGACGCCCGCGGCCGCGGAGCACCATGCGGCGCTCTCCGCCTCGACGGCGGATGCCGTGGCGCAGACCACGGCGTCGAACCCGGAGACGAACCCGCTGCCGAGCCTCGGCAGGGACGCCTCCATCCCGGCGCACTCGATCGAGCGCACGGACGCGTCGCACGTCCTCCTGGCCGCGGCCTCCGCCAGGGGCATCCCCTCGTCGCACGCCCTCAGCAGGGGCGAGCCCGCGACGTCCGCCGGCCCGACCGTCCCGGGGTCCACCAGGCAGACGCATCCCGCGCCCATCCCGGCCAGGCACCCGGCGGCCCCGCAGGCCACCGGGCCCGCCCCGACGATCATCAGCTATCCGTCCGCGAGCCCGGCGTCGGGCGCGGGGACCCCCGCGGACGCGAGGGCGACGTCCGACGACCTCTTCGAGTACGAGTGCATCACGACCCCGCGCATCCCCGCCGCGTCGTACCTGCGGAGCGGGGCCGTGTAGCACTCGTTCTCCGAGTACAGCGCGGATCCGTCCGCGCCCCTGCGCGTCACATCGTGGGTGTTCCCGTTCATTCGTGTGTCTCCTCCGGCATCGTGTGCCGGCATCCTCCACATCCCCGTCCCGCCCTTGAACGGCGGTCAAGTGCGGGCTTTTCCCAGAATCATTGACCCGTTGAATACCGGCAGGGGAATCCAGGTCCGACGGCCCCTCTGAGGCGGACCGGGACGGGTCCCGGCGCCGGAGAGGGAGGGGTCCAGAAAGGATCGAAATCGAAGGAATAAGGATTTAAGAGAGGAGCGAGTATCGCCAATTTCCGAGAAAGAGAGTGATAGAGATGGGGAGGAAAGCCGACATCAGGAGATGCATAAAGTCGTGCGGGAAGATGTACGAGACGCCCACGACGTCGTTCGGCGAGGCCGGCAAGGGCTTCGCGGTGACCGTCCTCGTGACCCCCGCATGCAAGGTCCGCGTGGGCCTTTTCGCACACGACTCCGGCGTCTCCATAAGGGCGTACTACGGGATCGACTGCCCCTACGACGCGGTCGACAGGCTGCTGCCGATCCTCAACGAGATAAACGCCGGCCTCATCAGGGGCTGCTTCGTCCTGGATTCCGACAGGACGCTGGTCTTCCAGAACTTCTACCCGGTGGACGACCCGAAGAAGTTCGACAAGGGGGCCCTGGCCAGGGAGGTCAACGTCTGCGTCAGGACGTTCTACGGCATCATGGGCGAGATCATGCCCGTGGTCGCCGCCCCCGCCGAGGAGCCGGACGGGGACACCTACGTGATCGAGGTGGTCTGAGATGGACGCGGTCAGGAAGAGGAACAGCGCGTGGCTCTGCGGCATGACCCCGGAGGCCATGGCCGCCCGCTCCCGGAGGTCCGCGCCCGCCGTCCGCGGGCTCGCCTCCGAGGCCGACCTCGAGGCGGTGCTGACCCCGTCCCCCACCGGGAGCCCGGAGGGCAGGGGCGGGATGCCCCTGCTGCTGAGGGACGGGAGGGCTTACCTGGAGGAGCGCGACAAGCACATGCTGGTCATCGGCCCCAGCGGGGTCGGGAAGTCCCTCCGCGCCCTCGGCCCGATGATCCCCAACGCCGGCGGGAGCATCCTGGTCACCGACCCGAAGGGCGAGATGTACAGGATGTACCACTCATGCCTGAGGGACAGGATGCGCGTCCGCGTCATCGACTTCAGGGAGCCCTGGAAGTCGGACTGCTGGAACCCCATGGCCGAGATGTACGACGACTGCCGCTCCGGCGACCCCTCGAAGGTCGACCGCGCCCGCGCCCAGTGCAGGGACCTGTCCTACATGCTGGTCCCGTACAACCCGGACAACAAGGACCCGTCGTGGGACAACACCGCCCGCGCGTTCCTCGAGGTGCTCGCCTGGGCGGTGGTCACCAGGTCCAAGGGCAGGGACGAGTGCAGCCTCGCCAGCATGGCCGGCGCATGGGTGGACCTGTCTGAGGAGAAGGACGGCTTCGAGAGGTTCCTGGACTCGCTGGACGACTCGCTGGACAGGCTCGCCGTGGACCCGCTGGTCCACAACGCCGAGGGCACCCTCAAGTGCCACCGCTCGCTCATCGACCAGTACATCCGCGGGACCATGGGGAGCGACTCCCTGATGCAGATGACCGCGTCCGACGGCATAGACTTCAGGATGATGGGGACGGACCGCACCGCGGTCTTCCTGATCTTCCCGGAGGAGAAGGACACCCACAAGGAGCTCATGTCCATGATAATCCAGCAGGCCTACGCCCAGCTGGTGGACCTGGCGCAGGAGAGCGGCGGGAAGCTCCCGGTGCCCGTCGACATGATACTCGACGAGTTCGCCAACGTCGGCAGGATCCGCGGGTTCGAGACCATGATCTCGGCGGGCAGGTCCAGGGGCATCAGGTTCACCCTCGCCGTCCAGTCCCGCGGGCAGCTGTTCGACGTCTACGGGAGGGACTCCGGCGCCGAGATCATGGACTGCTGCACCGACTGGATCTACTTCAGGAGCAAGGACTCCGCCTTCGTCAGGGACATCTCCGACATGGTCGGGAGGGACAGGGACGGGAACCCCCTGCTGACGCCGGAGGACCTCTGCTCGTTCACCGACGGGAAGGTGCTGGCGATGCTCGACGGCGTCCGTCCGGCGCTCGTCACGCTGCCGACGATCTTCGACCACGGCCTGGGGCTGGAGCCGTCGGACACCAGGGGTTTCAGGCCCCGCGTCGAGATCGGCAGGGTGGACCTGATCCGCAGGCCCCGCACGAAGGCCCCGTCCGACGAGTACGCCTCGATCCAGGCCTGCAAGGCGAAGTACATGGGGGCCGTCGCCCGCGTGGCGCTGATGCGCCGGAACGGGGAGGATGTCGCGGCGGAGCACGAGGACTTCGAGGCCCTGGCGGACTTCGTCACCGAGGTGGACGACCTTCTGTTCTGGCACTGGCCCGGCGCCAGGCAGGTCCGCGCGAAGGTCCTGGTGGACATGCTGGGCATGTTCATCGACAACGTGGCCGAGACGGACGAGGCCGTCTCCGCCAGCGCCAGGGAGCTCCTCCACGCCTTCGAGCGCTTCGAGGACGACGAGAGGGTGTGCCTCTCGCGCCTCATGATGGCCATGGACGCGGCGGTCGCCATGCGCGCCGTCGAGTCGGAGGAGTGAGCGGGAACCCGCATATAGGCGGAGGCCGATTGCCGGGACCATGGACAGGAACCTCTCCAAAGCCGTCTCCAACATCGTCAAGCGTTGCGGGCCGACGGCGGTCGCCACCTACAACGGCGGGAGGGGGATCCTCGTCGTCATGGAGTCCTCGTGCACCTCCCGCGCCAAGAGGACCGAGGCCGTGAGGGACGCGATGGGCAGGCCCGGCAGGGCCTTCGACCTCGCGGTGTACACCCCGGGTGAGATCCTGGAGCTGAAGGGGGTCCCGGGGTCCCCAGTGGACGGCATCCTCGCCGGATGCGCCGTGGTCCACGGGAGCCTGGACGGGCTCCTATGAGAGAAAGTTAAGGCGTTTTCCGCCGGCGGTCCCCCGCCGGCTCCTCAGGCCCTGCGCAGGCCCTCGCGCTTCTCAGGGCGTCCGCCCTTCCCCTTGAGGAACATCAGGGCCAGAGCGAGGACCAGCAGGATGATTGCGATCACGATGACGAGCTTCACGAACTCGTCGTGGTCCATCCCGAGGATCTCGCGGTCGTCGTGGTCATCGTCGTCGTCCCCCAGCAGGACCCCCGCCCCGGCAGCGGCCGGCGCGGCGAGGGCCACCGCCAGCAGGACCGCGAGGCACGCGATTGCGGCGACTCTCTCGGATCTCATCTCCTCACCTTCCTGGCGGCCTCGGGATGCCCCTGGTCCGCCGCCTTCCTGTACCATGACATGGCCTGCTCGCGGGACCTCCCGACGCCCCTGCCGGACTCGTACATGTGCCCGAGGCTGAACTGCCCGGGCGCGTGTCCCTGCGTCGCGGCCTTCCTGTACCAGGACACCGCCTCGTCGTATGATTTCGCGACGCCGCGCCCGTCCTCGTACAGCACGCCGAGGTTGTTCTGGGCGCTGGCCAGCCCCTGCTCTGCGGCCTTCCTGTAGTACTCGGCCGCCTTCGAATATGATTGGGACACGCCCCTGCCGTCCTCGTGGAGGACGCCCATGTTGTACTGGCCCATGGCGCATCCCTGGTCCGCGGACAGCGAGATCCAGGACGCCGCGTCGGAATCGGACTGCCTCACGCCGCTGCCCTCGGCGTACAGTATGCCGAGGTTGTTCTGCGCCAGCGGGTGGCCCTGCTCGGCCGCCTTGCCGTACCAGTGCGCCGCCGTCGAGAAGTCCCTCGGGACGCCGTCGCCCAGGTCGTACATCCGGCCGAGGCGGTACTGCGCGTCCGCGTCCCCGGACTCGGCCAGCGCCAGCAGGCCGGCCGCTCCGAGCGGGACGTCCTTCGCGGGCGCGGGGGCGGGCTCCGGCTCGGGAGCCGGCGCGGGGACCGGAACGGGTTCCGGCTCATCGCCCATGGCCTTCTCCAGCGCGTCGGCGAACTCGGCGGCGGTCCTGTAGCGGTCGCCGCGCTCGTGGGCCAGCGCCTTGGCCAGGACGCCCCTGTACCTCTCCGGCACGGCGTCGATGTCCGGCCCCTCGTTGCAGATGGCCAGGATGAGCTCCTCCGCGTCCGCCGACCGGTAGGGCGGGGCGCCCGCGACGACCTTGTACGCTATGATCCCCATCTGCCAGATGTCGGTGCGCTCGTCCGCGGGACCCATCCTGCGGGGCATGCACTGCTCCGGCGCCATGTACTCCGGGGTGCCCTTGACGGACCCGGACCTGGAGTACGAGGATATGGACTTGGAGAGGCCGAAGTCGCTGAACTTCCACACCCCTCCGACGCGGAGGATGTTCTCGGGCTTGATGTCCCTGTGGACCGTCCCGGCGTCGTGGATCATCTGGAGCCTCCTCAGGAGGTCGACGACGTCCTTCACGGTCACCTCGCCGGCGTCCAGCGCCTTCCCGAGGTCGCGGTCCGCGCTCCATGACCATCCAGGGGAAGGGGTCGATGTTGAAGTCGAGGATCCTCACGGCGGCCTCGGGGACGTTGTCCGAGAGGGACGCCCAGACCTGGGCCTCCGCCTTGAACCCGTCGATGACGTCCGGCC
>JAUNXZ010000180.1 GCA_030539515.1 Thermoplasmata archaeon | reverse complement strand
CCGCCGAGGTCGGAGGACCTCTCGCCCGCGGCTATGGCGGAGCGCATCGCTCCGAGGACGGCCTCGGACTCGTCCCTCAGGCCGACTTCCGCCAGCGCCTGGGCGGCGGACGCCACGGCGGAGCAGGCGCTCATGTCGCCGGGGACGGACGGGTCCGTGCGGCTCCCTCCGGGGAGGATCAGGGTGTTGCCGTCGCCGACGTACTTCGTGGGGGTCAGTGCGTCCCCTCCGGTGAGCCCGGCGAAGACGCTGTCCGCGATCGAGGAGTACAGGTCCACCACGACGAGGTACTCGTACCTGTCCGGGTTGACCACGGCGTCGGAGAGCCACTGCCTCACGTTGGCGTGGGATGTCTCCATGCCCCCGGCCGCGAACAGGGCGTCGAAGGCCTCCTGGAACATGCTGCTGGACTGGGGGAACAGGTCCGCCTTGGACAGGCAGACCGCCTTCGTCTTCCCGCTGAGCTCCATGTCGGAGAGCGCGACGGCCATCATCCGCGCGTAGAAGGCCGAGCGGATGTACTTGGAGATGGTGACCCCGTCCACGTCCCTGGTCTCGGTGATGTCCGTGCTGGGGTTCATGTTGCTCCCCCAGACGGTGGCCTCGACGCCCGGGGCGCCGACGCCGTCCGCCAGGGAGCGGAAGGTCCTGGACCTGGCGAACAGGTCCAGCTGCGACATCAGGGTGTCCAGGGGGCTGCGCCTCGCGTCCCCCTCGCCGACGCAGGCGGTCGGCCCGGAGACGACGACGGGGTGCTTGCCCACGAGGTCCAGGGTCTCGTAGGGCAGGCTCTCGCCGTACCTCTCGTAAGCCTGGAACCCGATGTCCCCGCGGACGATCCCCGCCTGGTCGGTGGCCGCCTCGATGACGGTGCCGGCGGCGGAGACCGCCTCGGGCCCCTGCCCGTCGCCGGGCAGGAGGAGGATGTCGGTCATTTTCAGAGCAGCCTCTCGGCGAGGCCGGCGTAGATGAGCGGCAGGGAGATGGTGGCGTCGCCCTCGACGGTCATCTTCTTGGCGGTCTCCTTGACCTTGCCCCAGGACACGGCCTCCCTTATGCGGGCGCCGGACAGGGATCCGTCGTACTCCTCGGCGGTGGTCAGGTAGATGCAGTAGTCGAGTCCGCCGCGGAACTGGTTCCACCAGATGACGTGGTGCTTGGAGATGCCTCCGCCGATGATGATGGCGCCGGTGTACTCCGCGTCGTTGGTCAGCTCGGAGAGCATCTGCTCGTCGCCGAACAGGTCGATCCTGAGCTTCCTGTGGGTCTGGTAGTACATCCAGAGCTGGCATCCGAAGGATCCGTCGGTGATGCCGGGGACCACGATGGGGACGTTGTTCTTGTGGCACTGGTACAGGAGGGAGTCCTCGTTGTCCAGGCGGGCGCCGACGGCGTCGATGATCTCGTGGGTGGTCATGGAGTCCTTGCCCTCGAAGATCTCGTCGAACATGGGCAGGAGCTCGTCCTCGAGGACGATTCCGTAGCACGCGTCGGGGACCAGGACGTTGCCGAGCCTGCTGATCTCGTACTCGTCCCTCAGCATGGCGTCGTCCATCATGAAGTCGCCCTTGTAGTAGGCGGCGAAGGTCCTGGAGAGGTCGTGGTCCAGGGTGCCGCAGGTGGTGATGATGAGGTCCACCATGTGGTTCCTGACCATGTCGACGATGACCCCGCGGGTCCCGGTCGCCATGATGCAGGCGGGGAACGAGAGGATCCTGAGGCAGCCCTTCTGGGTGACCATGGCCTCGGCGACGTCGGTGGCGTCGGCCAGCTTCTGGGCGGTGAATCCGCCCGCGCGGCCCATGGCGCGCAGCATCTCGTCGACGGTCAT
>JAUNXZ010000056.1 GCA_030539515.1 Thermoplasmata archaeon | reverse complement strand
ACGACGACGCGAAGTTCACCGAGTACTGCACCAAGGAGTTCAAGGACTCGGTTCCGCGCTACAACCCCAAGAACTACGGTCTCTGAGGTTGCATAGTCCCCCCAAACCCCTTAACGGCGGGGCTCCGGCCCCGCCAACACAAAGTTCTCCGCGCATGCTTCGGGACTCCGGTTCCGGACATGCGAATCTTTATAGCCAGATATCCGGCTTCACGTACCGATATGTCCTCTCTCCTAGCCTACGACGGTAGGCCGACGAGCGTCAAAGCACTGGATTATGCGATCGAGCACGCCATCCGCTACGAGGAGCCCCTCTACATCCTCACGGTGGTGAGGGAGGAGCAGATGGACCCCGACGGCCCGGACGAGACCGTCCGCGAGTACATGCAGGCCGCCCAGAGGAAGGCGGCGTCCGAGGGCGCCACGGTCCACACGATCATCGAGACCGGCAGGGCCGACGAGACCGTCATAGACGTGGCCACGAGGTACGACTGCGACACCATCATAGTCGGGAGGTCCAACAGGTCCTCCTTCGACAGGTTCTTCCTGGGAAGCGTCTCCGACCACGTGGCCAAGCACGCCGCGTGCACGGTCATCATGGTGACCGAGGGCAACTGAGCCCTGACTTTCTTCCGAATTCAACCCGGGCTCCGAGCCCGGATTCCATAACTAAGGTGTTTCGAGGGCCGGGTCTCCCCGGCCCCCGTGGGGATCAGGCGTTGGTGACCTTCTCCATGAGCCCCTGGGACTTCTCGATGTCGTCCGCGGACATCCTGAGGTCGTTCTCGATCTCGTAGTCCGTGTGCTGGCTCATGCAGTCGACCGAGGCGATGAGGATACCCTCGTCGGTCGCGGTGAACTTCACGGTGATCGGGGTGTTGGTGGTGACGTCGGTGGGGAGTTCCATCATGAACTCTCCGACGGGGGCGGCGTCGATGACGGCGGTCTTCTTCCCATCCTCGTCGTTGGCGGCCGTGTCCTCGTAGATCTCGACCTTGATGAGGTTCTGGCCGTTCTCGACCGGGTAGTAGGTCTTGACGGACTCGATGGGGAGGACCTCGTTCCTGAAGATGATGTTGGAGATCATCTCGGTGCCGTCCTCGTACATGGCCTTGATTCCGAAGGTCTTGCTCAGCACGTTGTGGACGCTGAGGACGCCCTCGGGCACGGCGGCGGGGGCCCCGGTCTCGGGGTCGACGGTGCCGGCCGCGGGGATCAGGGAGTTGGACTGCGAGAAGATCGCGGCGCCCTTGGCGACGGACTGGTCGGGGTCGAAGATCCTGATGTTGGCGTCGGGGTACCTGGTGGCGATGGCGGTCTTGACCTGGGGCATCCTGGAGGACCCGCCGACGAGGATGACGTCGTCGATGTCGGCCATGGTGAAGCCCTTGGAGTTGAGCACGCGGTCGATGATGTCGACGGTGGTCTGAACGAGGCTGGCGGACGCGGTCTCGAACTCCTCCCTGGTGATGCCGAAGACGACCTTCTGGCCGTTGACGGTCAGGGTGCCCTTGGTGGACTCCGCGGTGGAGAGCCTCTTCTTGATGGTCTCGGAGTCGTTGACCAGGATCTGCCTGACCTCCTCGTCCTCGTCGATGGACTCGACGTCGATGCCGAGCTCCTCGGAGACCTTGTCCTTGATGATCTTGGAGATGACCGCGTCCCAGTCCTTCCCTCCCAGGAGCCTCTCGCCGTCGGTGGCGACGGCGGTGAAGGAGCTGCCGTCGATCTCGAGGACGGTGACATCGAAGGTTCCTCCTCCGAGGTCGTAGATCAGGACCCTCTTCTTGTCGGCGGAGCTGCCGAACCCGAAGGAGATGGCGGCCGCGGTGGGCTCGTTGATGACGGTGACGTCGTCCAGTCCGGCGATGGTGCCGGCGGTCTTGGTGGCGTCCCTCTCGTTCTGCCCGAAGTACGCGGGGCAGGTGATGACGGCGCGCTTGACGTCGCAGCCGTGGTTGTCGTTGAAGTCGTTGATCATCTTCCTGAGGATGACCGCGGACAGCATGATGGGGTTGAACTTCTGGCCGTCGATGTCCACCTCGTAGTCGGTGCCCATCTGCCTCTTGATGGAGGTGACGATCCTCTCGGGGGGATACATCATGGACATCTCCTTCGCCGGGGAACCGACGATGATCTCACCGCTCTCGTTGAATAGGATGACGGACGGAGTTGTGTCCTCCTGCTCGAAGTTCTTCTCAACTACCGGGTCCCCATCCTCGTTGATGTAGGCGAGGCACGAGTAGGTCGTGCCCAGGTCTATGCCAATGCAATAGTCTGTCATTCCTTATCCTCCTTGGCGGCGCCGTCCGCGGGTGCGGGCTCGCCGTTCGGGTCTTCAAGCTGTTTGGAATCGGTTTCGGAAGGCGTTTCGGAAGCGGTTTCCACCTCGGGTGAGTCCCCGGCGTCGGCGGCGGGGGTGTACTTGTACACCGTGACCCTCTCCTTCAGGAGGACCTTCTCCCCGAGCTTGTACCCGTCGGACTGCCTCTCGGCGATCGTGCCGTCCTTCTCCTTCTCGTCGGTCGGCACGACCCCGACGATACGCTGGTGGAGTGTGTTGAGCCTGTCGAAGTCGAACCTGCCGACGTAGACTCCGCCGTCGCTCAGGATGTTCTCCATGTCGACCTCGTAGGCCTCGAAGCTGGAGAGGACGGTCTCGGCGTCCATCTCCCCTATGCGGGCCCTCATGCCCTTGCAGAGCTTGGAGAAGTCCTCGCGCATGACGCTGACCTGCTCCATGGCCCTCAGCAGCTGCTTGTTGGACGATACCGACTCGAGGGCGCCGATGGCCGCGGTGAGCGACTTGGCCTGCTCCCTGGTGGTCAGGTAGGCGCCCATGTCCGGGGCCTCCGGGGCCGGGCGTGCGGAGAGGTCCTCCAGCATGTACCTGATGCGTATGAGCTCGGTCTCGATGCCCTTCAGGGCCTCGGCGTCCACCGCGGGCTGCGCCACGGGTGCGGGCTCCGGCTGGGGCTCCTCCGCGGGGGCGGTCGTCTCCTCAGCCTCCGCGATATCCTCCTCGAAGGTCTCCTCGTCCGTCACGGGCTCCTCGGCCTGCTCGCGCGGGTCCAGGGCCTGGAAGCCGTTGACCAGGAAGTTCTTCAGTCTGTTGTTGTCGCTCACTTGAGTCCCTCCCTGTTGAGGAGCCATATGAACGGGTCCTCGACCCTCGAAGGCGATATTCCCCTGGGCAGCATGCTGTTGACGGGGTTGCACCCGAGGGAGGACACCGCGAAGTAGCAGTGCTCCTTGAAGCCGTCCACCGTCTGGACGAAGTTCTCGCCGACGCACCTGCGGAGGTACTCCTCCAGCTCGGCGTCGATCTGCGCGAAGTTCTCCGCGTCGTACTTCCCGCGCTCCCTGGGGATGTGGAGGGACGAGCACTGCCCGAACAGGACCTTCTCCTCCTCCTCGTCCTCGGAGCTCTTGAACAGCACGTCCGACTTGGTCAGCACCACGGCCAGGGGCTTGTCTATCTTCGACTTGGCCTTCACCTTCCCGCCGTCGCGGATGATCTGGCAGATGTTGTTCAGCACGTCGGAGACGTCCGGGCCCACCGGGGGCTTGTTGTCCACGTGGATCCTCTGGTTGATGTAGCGCACCTGCAGCGGGTCCACGAGGTACACGATGCCGGCGGCCTTGGCGATGAACGAGTTGATGCTCAGCGACCTCATCTTCTCCGACGATACCAGGTCCTCCCCGGCGGTGTCGAAGAACGCGAAGGTGTACACCCGGGGCTGGTCCCCGTCGAACACCCTGAGGTAGTAGATGAGGGGCTCCCTGCCCTCGTCGGAGTCCTCGAAGGACTTGGTGGGCAGGAGCTTGCGCTTCTCGACGAAGAGCCTCTTGTAGTACATGTCGCGGTACTTCAGCGACGTGGCGTCCGTGGCGGCGTTGAGCACGCCGTTGAACTCGGACGAGACGTGGTTCTTCAGCTGGTCGATCAGCACGGCTATGTAGTGGCTCTTGCCGACGCTCTTGGGCCCGAGGATCACGAAGATCCTGTTGCCCTCCTCCTCGACTCCGGGCGGGATCGGGTTGTGGCATACGGGGCACACGCGGGTGTAGACCCTGCGCTTGCAGACGTCGCAGACCCCGCTGGAGTCCCTGATGATGTGGTACTTGGCGACGATCGTCCCGCGGTCGCCGACCATCTTGCCGAACGCCCTGCTCTTCTCCAGGTCGATCTCGTCCTGCCCGTCCGCGGACACGTACGGGTTGGCCTTCCTGGTGCTCGCCGCTGTGGCCGCGAAGGCCCTGGCGCAGCTCTGCCCGGTGCAGATGTAGTGCACGTGGTCCAGGTCTATGCCGGAGAAGCAGTACGGGCAGTCGTACATCCTGCCGGTCGCCTTCTGTTTCCTTGCCATGATCAGTCCCTCCCGTAGAGCGGGTGAACGAACCTGAAGTCGTAGTAGTCCGAGTCCTCGGCCATGAACAGCCTGCACCTCTCGACGGCCTCCGGGCCCTTGCCCGGGAGCTTCAGGGTTACCGTGCCGTTGGTGAGCTGGACGGGCCCCTCGGACCTCCAGACCACCTCGCCGTCGTTCCTCCTGAGGGGGATGCCGCGGCTGGCCTGGACCATCATCATGGGCGGGAGCAGGGACACGTCCTGGTCGGTGGCGAGCACCACCGTGGCCGAGTTCCTGTCGCGCTTCACCGTGTAGCGCACCTTCCTGCACACGCCGGAGTTGAGCTCCAGCACGATGCCGCGGGACGGGCACACAACGCCGTCTATCCTGTAGACGGCGAAGATGTTCACGCTCCTCTTGGTGCGGCCGCCCATGTGGACGCGGACCTGCCTGTCGGTCTGGTACTCCTCCCTGCGGACGATGATCGTCTCCGCGTCGGCGTCGTCGTAGCCCCTGGCCTCGGTGCCGTTGCCGATGACCAGCTTGGCCTCCACGGCGTCGTCGGGCCATCCCATGGATATGACGCAGTCGCCGTTGCTGACGCTCCACTCCACGTCCCTGAAGGGCTTCAGGTTGGTGACCATCTGCTCCTTGCCGCAGATGCCCATGCGCCCGCGTGGGATGACCGGGTAGATGTACTGGACGGAGCCGTCGGGCAGGGAGAACTTCGCCCCGTCGACGTACTCGGTGATGGGGACGATCTCGGTCATCCAGGACCTGACGTCCTCCATCTTGACCATGTTGCCGGAGATGTTGATCCTCTTCGGCGTAGAGTAGAGCACCACGCGCTCCTGGGTGTCCCACTTTGCCTTGAAGGTGCCGTCGGACTTGTTCCACTGGATGCGCAGGTCCCTGACGGGCTTGGGAGCGTCCACCGCGGTCTCGCAGAAGACCACGCCGGGGGAGCGCTCGACCCTGTTCCTGACCTCGTACTCGGAGGCGAACAGGTAGTAGTACTTCCTGCCGCCGACCAGCCCGATGTCGTCGTAGACCGTGTTCCCGTTGAGGGCGATCTCGGTGCCGGTGGAGCCCTCGCCGTCGGACCTCCAGAGCCTGACCCTGGTCGCCCCGCGGGGCTTCTCGTACATCAGGCGGAGGCCGCCGTCGATGGGCTCGATGATGACCTTGTCCACCTCGGCGATCGTCATGATCGGGCCGATGTGGGCCGCCTCCTTGGAGAGGACGCCCCAGCGCTTGGAGTGCAGGGAGTAGTAGTACTCCACCCCCGGGTCCATGGTCTTGTCCTCGTACCTGGCGGACGGGAACTCGGCCAGCGGGCGGGTCTCCTCGGTGACGTTGGGGAGGGATCCCCTCTCCCTGTAGATGCAGTACGTGACCCCGTCGCTGTCGGCGGGGGGCGTGAAGGTGATGACGAACGCCTTCTCCCTGAAGGTGCCCTTGGCGTCTGCCGGTCCCTGGGGAGGGTTCTCGCGGAGCTTGGCCCTGGCCTCCGGGAAGTCCGGGCAGACCTCGGTGGCGCGGACGTACAGGCCCATCTTCTCGCCCCTGTCGGACGTGAGCGACGCCCTCTGGCAGTAGATGTCCGCGGCCTTGACGCCGGCGGCGCACTTCTCGTAGGCCTGGCCCACCTCGACGTCGCCGGAGGCGGCCTCGGGGTACCTGGCCCTGAAGGCCTCTATGGCGGACTTGGACTCGGCGTACCTGCCCTTGCCGTAGGCGTCCAGGATGTACTTGCGGGTGGAGGCGCACTCGGTCAGCGCCCTCTCGAGCTCCGCGGACATCGCGGCGAGCCCGGCGTAGCCGGGGAGCGCCTCCCTGAGCTGGGCGATGTTCCTCTCGGCGGAGCGGACGGAGCCCTTCTGCATGTTCTTGCGGAACTCGTCGGAGAGGCGGTCCGCGCGGGCGAAGCCCTCCTTGAAGTTGAACCCGCACTTGATGCAGACCGTGTTCTTGGAGATCTGCGTGGTGCCGCAGGAGGGGCAGGTGGTCTTGAAGTTCTTGCCGCACGAAGGGCAGTAGGACGTGTTGGGCCCGGCCTGGACCATGACGCCGCACTCCGGGCAGCGGATCATGGAGCTGTCCGTGTTGGAGAAGTTGGCGGCGATTTTCTTCTTGTAGCAGAACTGCTGGAGGATCCTGATGCACATGTCGGGGCTGACGTCCCTGGTGAGGTGGGCGTTCAGCAGGTCGTCGATGTACTTCCTGGTCAGCTGGGTGCTGTATTCCTGCTCGATGGTGTCCATCACGGGGATCAGCGCGCGGTTGCACTTCCCGTACGATGTGAGCGCGGCGAGGTCCGCGTCGGGCTCCAGGACGAGCTTGAGGCTCCTCATGGCCTGGATGTAGGAGTCCTGCTCCGGCAGGACGTCGGGGCGGACGCTGTTGACCCTCTTGTCGCAGACCTCGAAGGCCGAGCGTATCTGCGTGGGGGAGCTGGCGTCGCCCACCGGGTCCAGCGAGATCTCCAGGTTGGGGTGGCTGATCAGCGCGTTGAGCATCTCGGACGGGGTGTACGCGTCCACGGAGCGGAGCCCCTTGTACGCGTTCAGCACCTTGTCGTTGGCGGGCTTGGGGGGCTGTCCGTCGCGGATGCCGGCGAGCTTGAGCACGTCGGCCTTCGTGACGCCCTCCCAGTGCAGCTTCTTGAGGTACGCGTCCGCCGCTCCCGGCAGGGCGAAGTAGGTCCCGTCGGTCAGGATGACGCAGTCGAGGCGGAGCTTGGTGACCTTGCCCTTCAGGACGTTCTGGCCGTCGTTGAACTCCTTCCTCCTGAGGATGGGGTCGTTCATGACCCTCCTCATGTCCCCGCACATCTCCACCAGGCGCTCCGCCTTGAAGCGCTGCTCGGTGTCGTTCTGCTTGTTCCTGCTGTCGTTGGCCCACTTGGCCTCCTTGGTGTCGATCTTCTTGGAGATCGACTCGGCCGTGTAGCTGGACTCCTTCAGGGGGTTGAGCCCCAGGAGCTGACAGTAGTTCTGCCTGTTCGTGGCCATATGACTCCCCGTCAGTCACGGGATGCGAGCTTGGACGACTGCCTGGCAGGGCCGTCGCGGGAGACGAGGCCCATGGCTCCGGTGTTGATCGCGGTGGCGATGGTGCTGAGCGTCTCCCCCATCCTGTCGATGGTGGTGAACAGCGCGCCCTCCTCCACGGTGGCGATTTGCTTGAGGAACGAGGTGTCCGCCTCGCCGAAGCCGATGGCGATGATCTTGATGTTGTCGTTGCGGCATCCGATGGCCTGCTCGACAGCCCTGTCCCTCTTGCCCCAGATCCCGTCCGTGAGCACGACGATGATGCCGATGCCGCCCTTGCCGCCGAGGACGCTCCTGGCGACGTCCAGCGGGCTGGCGTCGGTTCCCCTGCCGACCATCTTGACCTTGAGCTCGTCGATGGACGAGAGGATGACCTGGGGGTTGTTGGTGAGCTCCTGGACGACCTTGATCTTGTCTCCGAAGCCGATGAGCGAGAAGTACGTGTCCTCGCCCTCGAGGGAGGTGACGAAGTCGCGGATGGACTTCTTGGCGTTCTCGATGGGCTCGCCCTCCATGCTCCTGGACAGGTCGACGCAGATCGCGATGTTCTTCAGGACGCTCTCGTCGTTCTTCCTGTTCATGGGGCTGCCGCCCATCCACCTGATGTCCTCCTCCACGGGCTGGGCCCTGACGTCCAGGGGCTCGTCGCCCAGGAAGGCCCTCACGCCGACCACGCCGTTCTCGTCGTAGTTGTACTCGATGTCGATCTCGACGCCGTCTCCCCTGTTGGGGAAGCCGGTGATGACGACCTTGGCGAGGACGTTGCAGTCCAGGGGGTTCCTGGACTCTCCCTGGAGGGTGTACACCTCGACCTTGTTGGTCATGTTGCCCTCGTTGATGGAGAACGTCTTGCGCTTGGTGCTGGGCACCGAGGAGTTCTTCTTGATCATGATCTCGTTGACGAACTTGGTGCCGTCGGCGGAGACCGACAGTGCGCCCAGGGAGTGGGCGGTGACGTCGATGACCTGCATGGCCCTGAGGCCGGTGGCGGAGCTGCTGTAGAGCTCGCTGACGATGGCCGCCCCCTTGGCGACCGCGAGGTCGGTGTCGCTGTGGGCGATGACCTCCCTGCCGGTCATGTCCCTGAGGAACCTGGCGACGGCGGGCATCCTGGTGGAGCCTCCGACGAGGAGGATCTCGTCGATGTCGGTCCAGGCGAGGCTGAGCTCCTCCATCAGCTTGACGCAGACCTCCTTGGTCGCGATCAGCAGGTACTCGGTCATGGACTCGAACTCGTCCCTGGTGAGCGTGTACTTGGCGCTGTAGCCGTCGTAGTTGACCGGGATGATGACGCTCTCGGCGATGGAGAGGGTCTTCTTGTAGCCCTCCGCGGCGACGATGAGCTCGTTCTTGGTGGGCAGGTCGTCCCTGGGGTCCACGTCGTACTCGTCGATGAACTGGTCGCAGACGTGCTTGACGATGGCCGCGTCCCAGTCCTTGCCGCCGAGGATGTGGTTCCCGTCGGTCCCGACGACCTCGATGTTGCCCTTCGTGATCCTGACGATGGTGACGTCGAACGTGCCTCCCCCGAGGTCGTAGACCATGAGTGTCTTGTCGGAGGAGTGCTTGTAGCCGTAGGAGATGGCGGCCGCGGTGGGCTCGTTGATGATCTTCGAGACCTTTATCCCGCAGGACTCGCCGGCCCTGATGGTGGCTGTTCTCTGGAAGTCGTTGAAGTAGGCGGGCACGGTGATGACCGCCTCGTCGACCTTCTCCCCGGTGGCCGCCTCGGCATCCTTGATCATGTGGTCCAGGAGCATGGCGCTCAGGTCCTCGGACGTGTAGTCCTTGCCGTTGACGCTGACCGCCACGGAGCCGTCGCCCATGTTCCTCTTGAACGCCGCCGCGTTGATTCCGGTGCCGTTGGACTGCATGTCCTTGGCGTCCTCGCCGATGAGCACGTCGCCGTCGTCCAGGAAGCAGATGACCGAGGGGGTCACGTCCTTGCCGAAGGCGTTCGGAATCATAACGGGCTTGTTGCCCTTCTTGTCGTATCTTGCAACTGCAGAGTAGGTTGTGCCGAGATCAATTCCAACCTTCATATCCCATCGTTTCGGGTATCTGCACCATCTTATAAAACGGGTATGCAACGCGCTACGAAATTCGAAGCGGGGGGTTCCCGAGGGCCGGGGGCCGGGGTGTCCGAAGGGGGCCTCTGCGGATTTCGTAGAGGGGTTCGGTCGGCCTCCCCGACGTGCTCGAGGGCGGTCTCGAGGACGACCTTCACGTGGTCGTCGCAGAGCGAGTAGTACACGCACTTGCCCTCCTTGCGGTGGGAGACGAGGTGCGCGTCCCTGAGCATCCTGAGCTGGTGGGACGTGGCGGACATGGACATGCCGAGCGCCTCGCTGATGTCGCAGACGCACATCTCCCCGGAGTCCAGAGCCAGCAGTATCCTGACCCTGGTCCTGTCCCCGAAGATCCTGAAGAAGTCGGCCAGGCTGTCGGTGAGGGCCTGGTCGGGCATCGACGACTGCGCGTTGGAGACGCGGTCCCCGTGCACTTCGACGGCATCGCAGACCTCCTCGCTCAAACGGAGCCCCTCCTGGTCTTGACGAGGATCGCAACGAGCACTACCACCACGGCGACCGCCACTATGCCGGAGATCAGCCCGAGCGTGCCGACCATGTCGGGCAGGAGGACGATAAGGAACGACATCACGATGAGCACCGTCGCCAGTACGACTGCGGCGTACACCAGCGGTCCTTTAATCATGCGGGGTGTATCCAGATTGTTGTTCAAATAACCACAGGATTAAGACGGCGACAGCGATGGAGGTCCCATGGAAGACCCGTCCGAGCTCTGCGAGCGCGCCGCATCGGTCATGCAGGATGATCCGTCGGAGGCCTACCGCCTGTTCTCCCTGGCGGCCGAGGCCGGGCACCCCAACGGGATGTTTGGCGTCGCCGAGCTCAAGATGATGGGTCTGGGGACCTACCGCGACCCCCCGGGCGCGGAGGAGCTCTACGAGAGGGCCGCGTCCATGGGGCATCCGCCGTCCATGTACAGGCTCGGGATGCTCTGGACCGGGCAGGCCGGCCACGCCGAGGACCCGGAACGCGCGACGGGATGGTTCAGGTCCTCCGCGGAGGCGGGGTTCCCTCCCGCATACGCGGAGATCGCCGGTGCGCTCCTGTACGGCTACGGCTCGCCCGAGGACCCCGAGGGGGCCCTGGGATGGTACCTCGCCGCGTCCGAGTCGGGCGACCCCGTGTCGATGTTCAAGGCGGGCTACATGCTCTCCGAGGGCATAGGGGCCGACCGCGACCCGGAGAGGGCCGCCTCGCTGTTCTCCATGTCCGCCGAGGCGGGCGTGCCCGAGGCGATGCTGAAGATGTCCGAGCTCTGCGCCGACGGCGCCGTGCCCGGCGG
>JAUNXZ010000055.1 GCA_030539515.1 Thermoplasmata archaeon | reverse complement strand
GACGCACGACGAGTGGGTCACCTACCACGGAACCCAGGGGGAGGCCAACGGCGACGCCATGAGCCAATGGCTGCACCTGACCCCGAGGGAGAGGAAGAGACGCCATGTCCACGTCGGCTACAACGAGGACCTCTGCTTCCACTTGGACGGCTCCTACTACGTGCCTGATGGATGTTGGGACTCCGACGAGCTTCCCGAGGAGGACACCGTCGACGAGGTGACCACCATCGCCAAGATCTCGTCCGGTGGGTCGTCGCTTCAGCTGAACCTCACGAGGGAGCTGAAGGCCCTCGGGCTTGATCGCGGTGACCGCGTCGAGGTCACCCTGAGAAGGATTTGAGGGACGGCGGTCGACGAACGGACCGCCATCCCCTGCGGGCAGAGGGTCATCGAGGGACGACCACTGTCCGCAGACCATCCCTGCTGCCGATGGTCGCAGGGAGACAAACATCATCGAGTTATAAGAAGGGTCGGGAGGCCGGGCATCTTGGCCCCCCGAATGGGTTGCACTCTGGAAACGGTTTGGCTACGGTTCACCGCCCCCATAGAATGTTTGAGACTAGCCTATCGGGGGCGGTCGCCATGTTGGATGGCGGATACAGGAGAGTATCACAACTCTGACGGCAGACACTCTATAAAAAGACCGCGAGGTCTGTGTGTGTATGTCGGCAGGTGGTCGGCTCTCCCTCCGCAGAAGGAGGCAGCTCAAATGGAGACAATCGAGGACTACCTGTCCTACCTGGAAGCGCACGGACGCAGACCGAACACCATCAGCACCTACAGGCTGTACCTGGAGAGGGCTCTCGGAGTCCTCGAGGAGGCCGGACTCCCGACCGACCCCGAGTCCATCGGAGTCGGCGAGATCATGATCGTCAAGACCGCCCTCGGAGATGTCAAGGAGGGGACACGGATGAGGTACTGCTTCGTCCTCGGACAGATGGTCGAACACTACACGGGACGCAACCCCTTCAACGAAGCCGACATAATGTGGAACCGCGAGATCCCGAAGCGGACCTTCATCACCCTCGACCAGTTCCGCATCCTATGCCTCAATGCCAACCCGCAGACGAGGATGGTCCTCGTCCTGGGAGCCTTCCTCGGTCTTCGTCGCGCCGAGATCTGCGGGCTGCATGACTCGGATTACGACCTGAAGAGGAGAACGCTGACCGTCAGAGGCAAGGGTCACGGTCCGGACGGCCTCGTCACAATCATGGACGTGCCTGAAGTCCTCGCTGAGGAGATTGAAAATTACCGCGCTCGCGTGCGCGAGTCCGGACTCCCGCGCGAGGACGACGGTCTCGTCCAGAATGACGGCAGGGGAATATGGCGCAGCCTCACGCCCGCGACCCTCAGCTGGATGATCAAGTCGCTCAGCGAGAAGTGCGACATCGAGGTCACCCCACACACGCTGCGCCGTCTTTATGCGACCACCCTCTACAACGAGGTCGGCGCGGACCTCAACACACTGAGGGTCCTCATGCGCCACACGAGCGTCCAGACGACGCTGACCTGCTACGTCAACGCGGACCCGCAACGCCTTCTCGACGCGAGCGACCGCGCGAGCGAGGTTCTGTCCGGTGTGCTAGGGTGTTAAATACAATGTGCGAAATACACTAAGTGAGACTAGTCTAGGCACGCTGTCCGACTCGAAATAAAAACATTTAAGTCGGAACTCTGCGACGAAACTGGTCTCCAACGCTATGGAGTTGGAAAAATGGGAGCAAAAGTTACCCAGGCCGAGGTTATCGCGGAAGTCGTACACAACCGCGATACCGCGATTCGGGACGCGCTCAAGGAGGGCAGGACGATGCTGCCCTACAGTTATGGGCAGTTCCGCAAGGACCTGAGGTCGCACGACCTCGTGGTCAACCGCAACATCATCCGCGACAAGTGGTCCATCCTCGTCGAGAACGGGACGATCATCGAGTCCGGACGCTGGACCAAGAGAAACGACGACGTTCCCGCCGTCGTGGTCCTCTACCGTATCAAGAACCACCTCTCCCCGACCTACCGCGAGCAGTTGAGGGTCAATGAGGCGAGGAATGCTCCGACGATGTGCGGGGACACACACACAGAGGTCCCCTCCGCCGATGACGGAGAGTCCTCACAACCTGCGGGGACACACACACAGACACACACAGAGGTGGGCGCATGAGCGACCTCAACCTCTATCAACGTCGCATCAACGCGAGGAGGCAGGTCTCTGAGGTCTCCTTCAAAAAGGTCGACGGGAAGGACCTAAAATACGCGTACCTGCCCGTGGATCAGATGAAGCCCGTCGTGGAGAGGGCATGGATCGAGAACGGCATCGTCATGGACATCCTCGACTGCACGTTCGATGCGGTCACTCCCTCCCGTCAGGTCCCCACGCAGTACGAGGGCAAGAGCGTCTGGTGGGTCCACCAGTCCCTCAGGATGACCCTCAGGCTGGTCAACGCCGACGATCCTGCCGACACCGCCATGATCGTCATCTACGGAGAGGCGAAGGACAACTCGGACAAGGTCATCAACAAGTGCTTCACCTCGGCCCTGAAGAACTTCTACAAGGTGGAGTTCAACATCGTCGAGTCCAAGGACGACACCGACGCCCTGCAGGACGACGAGGCCATCATCGCCAGCAACGACCCCACCCACCGCAACAGCATGGCGGAGTCCGCCAAGAACGACCCCTTCTTCGGCAAGAAGGAGGAGCCCAGGAATGAATCCCAGGCCGATGCGAAGTCCGATTTTGAGACACTCGCCCGGTCTGAGGAGCAGACCCGCAACCTCGTGGAGAAGTGGGGACACCTCGACACCGAGGCCGAGGGCATCCTCGGCACGTACAAGTTCCAGTACGGGGACAACACCGAGCAGTGGGGTCCCGAGACGCTCGGCGAGTGCTACAACGCCCTCCTCGAACACTGCAAGCAGCGCAATAAGGGGGCCTCCGCATGAGCGACGAGTGGATGGAAGTCTACATCCCCATCAGGACCTGCAACCTCACCTTCCGTCAGGTCATGGCGGAGATCACCCGCCTACAGGCCGAAAACCCCGACCGCGAGGTCTACATGGACGGCCAGTTGTACGCAATCGTCGGACGCAAGAGGAGGGTCCCCGCATGATGCGCGAGACGATCTCCGAACCCCGCGTCCCCCTGAACCACAGGGTCAGGAGGGTCATGGCCCGGTCCGACAGGCCCATGACCCCTCAGCAGGTCCTCGACGCCATCGGCGACCCCGAGATCACCTGCGAGAGGGTCAAGGACGTCCTCCGCACCCTGCGTGCCGAGGACTACCTCGTGACCGCCCCCGTCCCCGACGGCAACGGCTTCTACGACATGGGCTACGTCAGGAGGGAGCTGCAGTGACCTCCCTCAAGTACAGCAGGTGGAGGCTGGACAAAATGGTCCAGAACCTCGACCGCGCGTTCACCTACGACGAGGTCGTCAAGCTCTGCGACGTCCCCCGTTCCACCGCGACCATGCTCCTCAGGGAGGCCCTCGCGGACGGGAGGCTCGTCGAGGTCGACATACCGGGCTACACGAGGCCGTGGTACTGCAAGCCCTCTATCAAGGCCAGAGCGACGCAGAGGTCCCTCACCATCCGCGAGAGGGTCTACACCGCTGTCCTCCGTTCCCCCGAGCCCATCAGCGCGACAGGCGTGATGTCGACGATGGTCGAACCCGTCTCCATCGGGAAGGTCGTCGGTGCGCTGGTCGCCCTCGAGGAGGCCGGACGCGTCACGTCCGAATACCGCAAGCGCGTGTGCGAGTACAACATCAAGCACAGCTGCAAGTTCTACAGCATCACGGGGCGGTCGCGTGACCATCGCCTACGACACACAGGCGACCACCCGCAGGGGAGGCTGCCCGTTCTGCACCTCGGCCTACACCCACTCGACGTCCTACACAGACACCGAGACCGGGCAGTGGGAGTACACCGTGATCTCCTGCGCCGACTGCAACGCCACGATCAGGACAAGGTGGAACCCCGACTACAAGGCCAAGCTCGACGACGCCGAGGCCAGAGCCGAGGAGGACAGGCGCATCATGGACGCCCTCATCGCCGACATGGACAGGCGCGAGGACGCCGAGGCCAGGATGAGGGGGTGGGGGCTGTGACCGCCACCTACGACGGGAAGCTCATCGTCTCCAAGGACGGAATCGAGGCGTGCTGCCGTATGATGGACAAGGCCCTCTTCTCGGGGGTCGTCTACAAGGGGACCATCAACAAGGCTCCGGCCCTCGCCATCAAGGTCGGGGACAAGGGCGCGAGGTGCGTCTGCTGTCCGTTTTGCGGAGCCCAGGCGGTGATGCAGTGACCCTCCGCGTCATCGAGCTATTCTCGGGCATCGGTGCGCCGAGGAAGGCCCTCACCAACCTCGGCATCGAGCATACCTCGACCTGTGTCGAGATAGATCCCTACGCCCACGCCTCCTACGAGGCCATCCACGGACCCACGGTCAACCTCGGCGACATCCGCCAGGTGCAGTCGCTCGACAAGGCCGACCTGTGGACCTACGGGTTCCCCTGCCAGGACCTCTCGGTCGCTGGCCACAGGAAGGGGATGGAGGAGGGCAGCGGAACGCGGTCCTCCCTCCTGTGGGAGGTCGGACGCCTCCTCCGCGACGCAGTCGAGAGAGAGAGAGAGAGCCGGAGGCGTTGGTGATGGAGAACGTCCCCGCCATCACCTCGGAGGCCAACCTCCCCGCCTTCCAGCGGTGGCTCGCCACCCTCACCGACCTCGGCTACACCTCATCCTACGCCATCATGGACGCACGCCTCTACGGCGTGCCTCAGCACCGCGAGAGGTGCATCTGCGTCTCCCTGAAGGGCTCCCGCAGGTTCGAGTTCCCCGCGCCATGCCCGGACGGACGCATCCTCGCCGACGTCCTCGTCGAGGACGCCCCCGAGAAGTATTTCTTCTCGCCCGAGCGCATCGCACGCTACGAGGCTCACCGCATCCGCCACGAGGCGCAAGGCCACGGGCTCGGATGGCCGCCATCCGAGCCCGTGGGGGATGCCCACCCCCTCACGTGCTGCCCGACCCGCCACAGTCAGAATTTCGTGATCGTGGCGGGCAGCCAGAACCGCTACGGGCTGGAGATGATGAACCGCGTCTACTCCGTGGACGGCATCGCCCCCACGATCCAGACCTGCCAGGGCGGTGGACGCGTCCCCGCCCTGGCCCTCACGGATGCCCGCATCAGGACCCTGATGCCCATCGAGTGCTGGCGTCTCATGGGCTTCGATGACAGGGACTTCGAGAAGGCCAAGGCCGTCCCGACCTCCGACTCCAAGCTCTACAAACAGGCGGGCAACAGCATCGCGGTCCCGGTCCTCGAGGCCGTGTTCCGCGCACTGTACCTCGAGAGGTCGTGGCACGTGCAGCCGACCCTCGACGCATGGGGGGCGGTCGCATGACCGTCATCCGCGCCAAGGAGGGCAACGGGACGGTCGACATGGTCGTCATGGCCTCCACCCACGTCGGGAACGCCATCCGCGAGCTGAAGCTCGCCGACGCCTACCTCGAGAACATCCCCTTCTGCGAGGCCCGCAGACAGCTGCTGGCCGATATCGAGCTTACGATGAAGGTCCAGGACGAGGTCACCGCCGAGCTTCACAGGTGGATTGCCGAGAGGCAGAGGCTCTACGAGGAGGGGTCGCAGTGATTCCCGAGGACGTGATGAGGGTCATCGACGACAACGCGGAGAACGTCCGCGAGATAGCGTCGAGCCTCGCCATGAACGCCGACGACCTCCTGACGGTCCTCGACAGCGGGGAAGGCCTAGAGGTCGAGAGGGAGATCACAAGGCAGCTCTCCGCCAGCTACGAGAGGATGTGGGCTGAGAGCGACGAGTTCCTCGTCCTCTACTCGATGCTCAAGGGTCGCAAGGTCAAGCCCGTGACCCACGCTCCGAGCCTCTTCCCCCGCATGGCCGAGGGCTACGACGATTGGAGTGGAATCTACCTCGTCGAGAGGTCCGGTATGTGCGGGTTCCTCGAGGTCCACGAGTGGGAGGGTGCGGATTCATCCGACTTCGAGGGGGACATCCGTCCCGACGGGTACTGGTATCACCAGTGGCGCGTCGGAGATCTCGGGGACGGAGGCGTCCTCGGCTACAACTACGGCGAGTCGCTCCACGACCTCGCGGGACTCTACGACCTCCACCTACTGGCGTTCGTCGCCCCCGAGGAGTCCGACCTCTATGAGTTCCTCCTCGGATGGATAGAGGTGGTCGCATGACCCTAGAGGCCTCCGAGGCCATTCAGGCCCTCGTCGACGCAGGGGTCGACTTCCAGGTGGAGAGCGAGTTCCTCAGCACCTACGACTTCCGCCACTGCGAGTCCGGCTGGATGGTCTCGTCCAACGGGGTCACCATGAGGTGGTACGACCTCGAGGTCGTGAAGCCCTGCAAGGAGACCGCGTTCCACCTCATCATCCGCGTCAAGGGGGCTCTCGGCCTTCCCGAGGCCATCCTCACGCTCTACCGCGTCGACAAGATCATCGCCGAGGACGAGAACCACCACGAGGAGACCGTGTGGGAGTCGGAGACCATCCTCCCCGACTACCTCGACGATGCGAGAGCCCTCATCCAGTGGGTCATCCACGGAACACCGGACAAGACGCTGAGGGAGTGGGAGATCACGCAGCTGGACAACCTCCAGTGGCTCAGGAACGCCCTTGCACGCCATCTCAACGGGAAGGGGGACTCCGAATGACGACCCCCCAGGACGAATTCGACAAGGTGTGGAACCTCACCGACCTGCTCGTCACCGCCATCCCCTTCGCCAAGTTCGGCACGACCGTCCAGCGTCAGGAGTCGCTGGAGGAGCTTCGCCGTGCCGTGATAAAATTCCGCCTCGACAACGCCCAAACCTCTTCAAACCCCACCAAGGAGTATGAAATAAATGACATCATCAGACCCCGTCGCCGACATCAGAGCCATCTCCGCCCGCATGGACATCCTCGACAAGCTCGAGAGGGACATCCTGCTCCTGCCCGGCAACCTGACCACAGGTCCCCACCTCGAGGAGTCCGAGGTCGTAGCCGTCCGCGCCATCACGGACGAGATCATGATCAGGGGGCTCAAGGTCTCCGACATCAAGCGTCTCAAGGACGTCCTCACCAAGGCCCTCCGCGACCGCGCGGACGAGTGGAAGGGCTCCGAGACAGGCAGGTTCGTCCAGCAGGTCTTCGAGGTCCACGAGGCCGAGAAGGCCGTCGAGGCCATCGCCGAGCCAATCCCCGAACCCGTCAGCCCTCCCGCACCGCGTGCGAGGAGGGGCTCCATCAAGGGTTCCATCCCCGGCCTCCTCTCGGAGCGCGGAGCCATGTCCGTCACCGACGTTCAGACTGCCCTCGGCACCGGGTACAACGGGACCAAGAAGGCCCTCTACACCCTCGAGAAGGAGGGCATCATCAGGTCCGTCGTCCGCGAGGGCAACCGCAAGGTCTACACATTGGCACCCAAGGGGGCAACCGCATGACCCCTCAGCTGAGGCTGCAGGACTCCGCCAACCTCGCGTCCCCCTTCCCCGACGGGAGACGCTGCCGTTTCCTCAAGTCGGACGAGGCCTCGGGCATGATGACTGAGGGAGTCGTCAGGATGGGGACCTGCGGAGCCCGTGGAGGCGACTGCTACGACAGAGAGTGCGACGGATGCACGTTCTACGAGGCGAGTCGATGTTCGGGGACAGATACGACCGCGAGGACATCTGGAAGGATGCCATCACCCGCAGGATAGAGGACCTCTTCGGCAAGGCCATCGTTGGTGCGACGCTCTACATCGGGGGAGTAGGCCACCTCATCACATCGTTCGAGACGAGGATCAATGACTGCTACGTCTACACCCTTTCCGACACTCTACGCTCGGAGCCGAGCCATCACAGGCTGGTCCACAAGCCGTCTTTCATCGGGTTCGAGGGAGACATTATCCGCTTTATGGGGACCAAGAACGACACTGCGATGATCTTCTCCATCGATGCCCGCGAGGTCACCGAGATGGTCATCGTCGGGCTGAACGGAAGACACACTCTGCTTACGAGGGAGGCCTTCGAGAAGACCAACTTCTGCCACTGTGAGTTCGTCCCCGACGAGACGAGGTACGAGTCATGCGATGGTCTCCAACCCGCCCTCGTGGAGGCCCTTCACCGGAATCTCCATGAGAGGTTCGAGGAGGCGGGGTCTGGACTCGACGCGAGGCTCGCCCTTGAGCTGACCCGCGACCTCATCATGCAGGTCGCCTCGACCGTGGACGACCTCCTCGAGACTGAGGCCGACCGCTACGGCCTCGACCTCTCCGTCCTCGACGGGGAGGAAGAGGAGGACGAGGCTCAGACCAGGATGGAGGCGTGGCTGTGACCGAGGAAGGCCCCCGCACCTGCTTCTGGTGCAAGCACGCATGGATAGAGGACACGGACAACTGGACCTCCGATTTCACCCTCTCGTGGAATGTCGAGATAGGCTGTCCGACCTCCAACAAAGGGGAGTTCGTCGGCTGCTACATCGGGAGAGCATTCACTGAACACACCTGTAAGCGTTTCGAGCGTGCAGCCGTCCCCATCAAGGTCTGGCCATACCGTCCCAAGAAGATGCGCCAGGCGGGCATCTGGTACACGGATTCGAAGGCCGAACCGAAGAGGCCGGAACCACAGAGGACACTCGACTCGTGGGGGATTTGACATGACCGTCTTCTCGACGGAGTACGCGGTGTTCGACCTGTTCCACAGGACACACAGGGACTTCGACGAGCTGATGGCCGAGGAGGCAGCCAAGGGCTCCTGCTACGAGAGGACGCGTGTGGCTTCGGAGATCGAGGACCGCTTCCGTGGAGGAGGGGAGACAGGCGAGCAGATGACCGCGAGGATCTCCGCCGAGACCGGACTCAACGTCGGCCTCGTGAGGGGCATCCTCACCGACCTGTGGACTGGCGAGTGCCTCAATCTCGCCGACATGGGGAGGTCCGCACGATGTCCGTGTACGTCGAACCCACAGGACGGCGCATCGCCGTCTGCGACCGCTGCGGGAACCGCGCTGAGTACCTCTCGGGCATCCCCCTCGGCTGGACCGTCACCACCCACTGGACGCACGACGAGCAGGTCGGCACCCACTGCATCTGCCCGACCTGCAGGAGGGAGTCCCCATGACCGATTACGACAAGCAACTGACAGCAACACTCGCCATGCTCGGCGGAACCATCGTGGCCCTCTCGGCTGCGATGCTCGGACCAACCGCACCGGACGCGCTCCTCGGCCTCATCCTCGAGGCGGGGACCGTTCTCGTGACCAAACTCGTTATCCTGGGAGAATGATAAAATGGATGACCACACAGTGGAAGAAGCGATAAACAACTACGCAAGCACCAAGGCCATGCTGGCCACCGACGCCAGCAACATCCTGAAGGTCCTCGACCCGTTCACCGCCTTCGCCGACGAGATCCTCGCCACCGCAGAGGGCAACAGCCTCCGCCTCTCGGCCATCGACCCCGCGCACGTCGCGATGATCAAGGCCGACCTCGACATCGGCGACGTCCCCGGTCCCTACAGCCATTGGGAGACGTTCAAGGCCAACGTCCCCGTCGACCGTCTCGTCGGTCCCCTCAAGTCCTTCGGGAACGAGCTGGTCGCCATGTCGGTCTTCGACGACCGCATCGAGATCGTCAACGACCGCGCCATGAGGATGGCCCGCACCGTCGGCGGGGACCCCATCACCCTGAGGATTCCCGAGATCAACTGCGCTGCCGAGACGACCCTCGACTCCGACGGCATCGCCCGCATCCTCGGGATCACCAAGATCCGCGACTACATCGACATAAGCTGCGACAGGACCGCGTTCATCGTCTCCACGGCCTCGGACACCGAGTCCGCGACGCTCCGCTTCCCCGGCCAGTTCGACGCCAGCTACCATTCCGCGCTGCCAGCGGACTACGTCGTCAGCATCCTGACGCACATCAAGCCCGGCAAGGGAGTCGTCGCCGTGTCCTTCGACACCGACTACCCCGTGTCCTTCCGCTGGCAGGTCGGAGGCGTGAAGTTCGAGGTCATCGTCGCTCCTCGCGTGGAGGCGGAGCGATGAACGCCCTCTCGGTCGAACCGTCGATGGCCGTCAAGGCCCTCGTCTGCATCCTCGCGGAGGCCACCGAGCGCAGGGGGTCCCACGAGATCGTCCTCATGCCCGGAGGTGTGACCCTCAGGGTCAAGTCCGGAACCTGCAGGTACACGGCGAGCGACGACCCCTTCCCCTTCCCCGAGTACACGGGATGGCAGCTCGGCTCCCGCAACCCCGACGTCCTCCGCCTCTGCGGAGCGAGGTCGTGGAGGCCTCTCGACCTCTCGAAGGTCGAGTCCATCACCCTCGACGGGGAGGAGCTGTGGACCGTCGGGAAGGATTATTCTGTCGGCATGGAGACACTGGCCCACATGAACCCGTGGAAGGGTGGACAGAAGGAGGCCGTAAAAGTCCTGAATGCGACAGTGAGCCTCGAGGACACCCTCGTCGAGGTCGCACGCCTCGCGGTCCTCACCGGACTCGGCCACAACGTGGACTACATGGCCATCGACGAGAAGTGGATGCCCTTGTTCGACGACATCATCGCGGACACCCGCGACATCGTCAAGGAGGTGGGGGCATGAACCGCAAGCTGGCAATCCTCGAGAGGATGTTCGCCACAGACGTCATCCTCGAGGTCTGGAACCACCCCGGCTCCCTCGAGCCGAATCTCGCGGGGATGACCCCCGGCTACGAGAAGACGAAGATGACGAGGGTCATGGAGATGCTCGACGCGGGCATCATGACCTGCGAGAGGACGCAGGATGGGAGCGTGGGACTCTACCTGACCGACATGGGCGGGTTCCTCGCCGTCAGGCTCATGGAGATCAACGACCGCCTCGTCGACGGCAACCCGTGGGCGACCACGGAGACCAAACCCATCG
>JAUNXZ010000179.1 GCA_030539515.1 Thermoplasmata archaeon | reverse complement strand
ATCGTGCTGGACAATTTCAAATCGTTCGGCCATCTCGACCTGGATCTCTCGGGCCCTAAGGGTGTACCCAAGCCCTATGTCATGATCTACGGGGAGAACGGCTCCGGGAAGACGAACATAATGGAATCCATACAGTTCCTCCGCAGATCGACGGACACGCTCTCCGGGGGCAATGCCCGGAGCGACCGGAAGAAAGACCCCCAGCTCATAGCCGACGGTAGCGTCATAATCGACCCCAGGCTGAACGGGATCCTCAGCCGTTTCATCGAGGTGGTCAGCGAAGCGGCCGAATCGGATGCCGTCAGACAGGACATCTGCAGCCTCGCCAGGGAGTACCGCATGATCGGTTCGGAGGGGCACATCACCGCTGAGTTCGCGTTCGTCGTCGACGGAGGGGAGGTCAGCTACAAGATGAGGTTCGGCGAGGACGAGAGGCTGATCGGGGAGGAGATGCGCTGTTCGATAAACGGGAGGAGGTCCCACCTCTACTCCGTATCCTCGAACGACGGCGGCAAGGTCGTCCTCAAGACCCACCGCAGCTTCTTCAGGAGTCCGGACTACGAGAGCGAGGCGAGAGGGCTGGTCAGCAGGTACTGGGGGATGCACTCCCTCCTCTCCATAATCAGATCGGAGACGTCCAGGTACAACCGTGCGTTCATGGAGGAGTCCCTCTGCCCGGAGATCCTGGGGGCCCTGGGGTATCTGGATTCCCTCAGCGTCTGCCTGAACAAGTCGTATGACGGCCCCATCAACCTCGAGGGCGGATTCGCCCCCGCAGAGGCCAGGAAGGTGCTCGATGCGTACCAGGTCGCCGCATCGAAGTTCTTCGGCTGCACGTACACGGACATCCGCGGAGTGCATTACGACTACAGGGACAACGGGGACATGATCCGCTACATGCTGTACTTCGAGAAGCGGATAAACGACGAGTACCGCGACATACCCGCCCACAAGGAGTCGCTGGGGACCAGGAACCTGCTGAAGCTCCTGCCGTTCCTGATGGAGTACTCGCGCGGGAACGTGGTCTTCATAGACGAGCTGGACACAGGCATCCACGACAAGCTCGTCCGCGACACGATGAAGCAGATCCTCGAATCCGGAAAGGGGCAACTGATAGTCACCTCCCACAACACGTCGCTCCTCCGGAACGCCAATCCGAGCAACGCGTACGTCATCCGCTACATCGACGACGGCGCCAAGGAGGTCGTGCCGATCAGCTCCATCGCCAAGACGCAGAAGAACCACAACAACGCGGACCGGTACATGAACGGAGTCTTCGACGGCGTCCCCTACGTGAGCTACATCGACATGGAGGACATAGTGGAGTCCTTCGACGAGGTTGCTGGTGACGCATGAACTCCAAATGCAGGACCCTTGTGGTGGCCCACGGCAAATCGGAGATAGAGCTCTGCATGAGGATCGCCGCCCTCGCCCACGTGGACGTGGAGTTCGTCTCATCCAACGGAGGGGAGAACACGATCTGCCTGCTGATGCTCAACAGGATGTTCAGCGAGGCGCCGTTCACCAGCGACTACGCCCTCCACCAGGCATATCCCAATCTGGAATATCGGGGCCGTGCGAAGGACAGTCTGCCCGGGCTCGAGATCTTCACCATCATGGACATCGACGGGGACACCGCGAACAAGAAGAGCTACATGACCGGGAACATGTTCGCCGGATGCCATTTCGCCAAGCGGATCCATCCGATATACAGCGACGACAACCTCGACCAGGTGATGATGGACATAGGCTACGGCGATGTGAAGGTCAAGAAGATCCACACCTACTTCAACATCTGTCACGAGATCCGTGACCTGAAGGACCTGCATCAGCGCCTGGTGGCCTGCGAGAGGACCAACCTCGACGAGTTCGTGCT
>JAUNXZ010000178.1 GCA_030539515.1 Thermoplasmata archaeon | reverse complement strand
CGAGGTTGGATGCGTGGTAGCGGGCACCCGCGAGGGAGGCCGCCGCGTCGAAAGCGTCGAAGGTCCCGCGGATGTGCATGATGTCCGTCGGCGTCAGCCCTATCCTCTGGATTATCCCGCGCTCCTCCATCAGGGGGATGCTGAAAGATATGGGAGGCTCCCCCAGGGCCCTGCGGACCTCCGCCATGGAGCGGGGGATGCCGTCTATGAAGTCCAGAAGACGGAGGTCGTTCTCCGTCAGGTCCGTCCCTGCCGGGTCCTTCAGCTTCAGGAAGAACTCCGTGTCCATCTCTATGTTGCGCGGGTACGACGTGCGGCGGATGGCGCGGGGGCATCCGGAAAGCAGCGCCTCCAGAGGCCCGCGGAGACCGGGATGCTCCGAAGATGCCATGCACAGGGGCACTATCCTCAGCGGGGAGAGGCTTACCTCGCTCCCGTTGACGACGATCCTGCTGTCTCCCCCAATCCCGGCCGTCGTGATCTCCGCCGCGGAGACCCGGGTCCGGAACCCCCCTATGACGGCGCCGTCCGGACTCAGGTTGGGCCTCCCGCCGCGGAGGATCCCGATGTCCGTGGTTGTCCCGCCTATGTCCACGACGATGGCGTCGGATATCCCGGCGAGGCGGATGGCGCCGTTGAGGCTCGAAGCGGGGCCCGACAGTATGGTCTCAACCGGGCGCTCCCGCGCCATATCCTCGCCCATGACGGACCCGTCTCCCTTCACGACCATCAGCGGCGCGGAGATCCCGCGCTCGGCGAGAACGCTGTTGACCGAGCGGAGCAGCTCCCCTATCACCGGGATTAGGCGCGCGTTCATGACGCAGGTCACGGTCCTCTCGTTGAACCCCAGGGCGGAGGACAGCTCGTACCCGCACACCGTCGGGATGCCCAGGACCTCTTCCGCCATCCGCTTAACCCTGGCCTCGTGCTCCGGGTTGCGCACGCTCATGAAGCCCGTGGCGGCGATGCAGTCGACCCTGCCCCTCAGGGATTCGAGGAATGCCCTCACCTCCCCCTCGTCCATGGGCTCTTCCTCCCTGCCGGAGGCGGTGTGCCTCCCGGAGGTCCTGAGGATGTGCGCCGCTGGCGCGTCCACGTCCAGATCGTACCCCATGACGACGAGGCCGACCCTGCATCCCTTGCCCTCGACTACCGAGTTGGTGGCGAGTGTGGACGAGAGGAACACTACGTCGACGCTTCCCAGGAGCCCCTCGTCGAAACCCGAGACCGCACCCCTGATGCCGATCGACAGGTCCCTGCGGGTTGTCAGGGACTTGGAACGGGCGAGGATCCCTCCAGAATCCATGTCCATCACCACTGCGTCGGTGTACGTCCCCCCGGTGTCGAATCCCAATCCTGTCCTCGCCATCTCCGGCCCCCTGTGCGGCATATCGCCGCGTATCGGATGATAATGTTGAGTCATCAATAAAAATGATGCCTCGCGCCCCTGCCTCCATTATAGATGATATGGAAGAAGGGCAGCGAATGCGCCTCTCCGCCCTTTTCGAACCTCCGCCTGCACCTGAAAATCCCAATTAGCAAAGGTTAAATACACCTTTTCAACAAATCTTGGACTTAAGAAAATGCTTAAATAGAAGTAATTTGGAATCCTGAGATTTTAGAATAAAGTATAAATATAATGTAGCCAGATGCATTATTCACTCCCCTGGAGATAGGAGGAAGAAAATGGCAAAAGAAGCAATCCTTGCAGATCTGAAGAAGTCCGTCGAGACCTGGGACCTGAACCTCGTGAAGGAGGCCACCCAGAAAGCCATCGACGAGAACATCCCGATCTCCGAGATCATCGGAGACGGACTCGGAAAGGGAATGGAGGTCATCGGAGTCAGGTTCGACAAGGCCGAGATCTTCCTCCCCCAGGTCGTCGCCGCATCCAAGACCATGG
>JAUNXZ010000177.1 GCA_030539515.1 Thermoplasmata archaeon | reverse complement strand
CAGAACAGGAACCTCATGACTGTGACTATCGAGGGCAACGCAGAGAACCTGACGATATGCGGCAACGCGTTCTCCCGCATCGGCTCCGGGGCGATCGTCACGATCGGCAGCGGGGACACGGATACGTACCTCTCGGTCGAAGGAGGTGCCTTCAGCAACACCGAGACCGGCCGTACGGCGGACAACGCCGCGGTCAGCGTATACAGCACCCTGCTGCAGATCGGCGAGTCCGCATTCGGAGGTTGCACTCTGAACGGCGACATCGCCATCACTGTCGGAGTCGGCGGTGACACCGACATCACCGTCGGAAGGATGTCCTTCGGACCCGGTGTCAAGACCATCATTCTGGAGTCGGACGTCAAGACGCTCAACACGCAGGCGTTCGAGTCCGCCAAGGACCTGGAGAAGCTGGTGATACGCAGTCCGTCCATCACTGTCAACCAGTCGTGGGCGAACACGGCGAGCCTCGACGTGGTGGACATGACCGCGGTCTCGACAATCTCGGGGGGAGGCAATGTCGATTTCTCAACCAGCGCTGACAAGATCCTGATCTACGTCAGCGACGCATCGGTGCTGACCGACCACATGAAGGGGACCTCGAGCATAATCGCCCTGGCGGTGACCTCGGGCGGCTCCGTCGACATCACGGATTCGACGTCCGATTCATTCGTGTCCTGCGTAAAGGACGGATACGCGTTCACCGGATGGCAGGACTCGCAGCAGGCGGCCGCGACTTCGCCGGTGGCGGGTCAGACTTACACAGCCCTGTACACCGGGACGAGCACGTTCACCGTTACGTTTGCAACATCGGGCGAGGGATCGGTATCTCTGGAGACCCTGACGGCCAAATCGGGAGCAATATTCGAGTCGTCCGGCGGCACGATGACTATCAGCTACACCGGGGATTCTGGGACCATAACCTACACGGTCACCGCGACCCCCTCGTACGCCGACCAGCAGTACACCTATTCGTTCTCCGGATGGAGCCCCTCCTCCGGCACGGTTACAGACGCCACGACCATCACCGCGAACTTCACGGCCACCCTGAACCAGTACACGGTCACGTTCGTCTCCGACGGCGCGACGGTATCCGAGAAGACGGTCGACTACGGAACGTCGGTCTCCGCCGCATCCGTCTCCAAGTCCGGATACACGCTGGTGGGATGGTACTACGACGAGGGGTGCACCCAGGCAGTGACATTCCCGATGGAGGTCACGGAGGACGTGACGGTCTACGCCCTCTGGGAGGAGAGCCCGTCCGTGATCATCATCCCGGACGACGGCTCCGACCGCAGGAACCCCGCGGTCACCACCGACTCGTCATCCGGCTCCGGATACGACGACTCCGTCAAGATTGTGGCATGCGCAGCCGCGGCAGTGGCGGCGGCTGTGATGGCCGCGTTCATCCTGGTGGACATCCGCAGGAAGTGACGGGCCGGGCCCATGACGCTTCTCGGGACATCTTCGGTCCCGGAAGGGGAGGCCGGGTCCGCCGCATTCCCCTGCGGCGCCCCACCGCGTGCGCCCCGCCATGTCCTCCGGCCGATGCTCAACTCCGATGACGCGGCCGGCGGGCACGGCGGATACGGCGCCCGCGGCCGTCCTTGTGGACGGTTCCGGGCCTCCTGAAACCGGGGCTCCCCGACGGGGGCCCCATTGTATCCCTCCGGGCGGGGTCCCCGCCCCGCCCAAGAACGGGCACAGCGAACTCCGTACCCTCGCGGTGTCCGGCAAACATCCTTCCGCCTCGGCGGAGAGGGACGGTACTCCCCTCCGCCCGACTCATGGATAAAACCGCGGCCTCACGGCCGCGGAAAGAAAGAGAAAAGGGGACGCTCAGTCCCTCTTGACGGTCTCGGACACCTTGGACACGTTCCCCTCGGGGTCGCACACCAGCGCCTCGAAGG